>NZ_LXWA01000058.1:0-27268 GCF_001652315.1 Psychrobacter sp. SHUES1
TCGAAAGACCTGTTGTTTCTCTAAGAAGCTCGATAATCACTTCAAAGTGTTTGATATGGTGTTCTTTTACATCAATTATGGTTACGTCTGATGCCGGCATACTTTTTAGAACACCACCAAATACTTTTTATTTTTACCTAAAAATTAACATCGGATTTAATTGGGAGTTGCAGCCTTTTGTTGTTGCAAAGCGGCATAACCTGCCAAACGTTTGCGTTCAGTCTCATTAAATAATTGCTGCTCCATTTGACTGATTCGGGCTTGCGCTTGCGTTTTATCAGCGCTTTGACTTAGTAGCTGCTGTTTTTGAGCTTGATACTGCTTAAAACGCTGATCAAAATGAGCATCTTGTTGATCGACCTGCGCAAGCCTTGCTGCTGCTGGCGCGCCAACCAACTCACGACGCATATTATATAACTCTTCAGCCGTTGCACCCATTGCTTGCAGCTGCTCTGTACGACTAAGTAACTCCTCCAGATTCGCCTGCTGAGCGATGTTGGCTTTGGTCGCATTATTGGGCATCCGGCTAATATAATCTTGCTTTGCCGCTTTTTTTTGGGCGTCAGACATTTGCTTATCTTGGTTAATTTTGACCATCGCCATACTATAATCATCATATTCATCTTCTGCGCCAAAAAAGGCGGTGATAGTATTTTTATCAAAATACTGCTGGCGTAATTTGGCAACATCTTGCTGCTGCTGCGCCACCACACTTAAATCCAGCTCGCCATTTTTGGTCGCCTGTAGTTGCAGATTGCCATAACGGCTTTCTATTGCAGGAATCGCTTTAAGATAGGCGATGTACTGGTCAAATATCTTCATCGCTTGGCTGGCGGCAGGCTCTGGCGTATGACTGCGGATATAACTCTCCACCCGCGCATAAACAACCGCTTCGTCCTCTTCGCCTAGCGCTGACAGAAAATAATCAAATAAACGCCGTAGCCCTTCGGTGACGACCAGCTGTTTATTTTCATCAATGATAATCTCTCCATCGACCTCCGTTCCTTGCAAGGAGCGCGGTAAATTCTCAAGACCCGTCGTAAATTGAGAAGCGTCTTGCTTAGCGAACGTGCCAACATTATTATTAACATTCGCCTCGTCTATGATGCTGACATTGGCTTGGCTATTCAGCGCCGTAGACTCTGTTTGAGAAAAAGGTTTGCGAGCATTATCGGGCTTAAACCACCAAATAATCGCCACAACTAAAATGATTATCACGGCGATAATGATGAGCAAAAATGGTGAACGGCGCTTAGTTGGCATAACGACACTATCTTATTTAATCAAGCGGTTTATAAGGAATTTACTATTCATAAAATGGGGCAAAATAAAAGGGCCCGTTACATAGTGACCCTTTTAGGCAAAAGCGGTTTATTTGCTAATTTACATTTAAGCCTTAATAATTAAATTTAATTACTAAATTTAGAAATTGGCTTTATAAATTGGCATTTTTTAAACGGTTAACCTGTTCGCGATAAACAGTTTTAGGATTAGGTTGTCCCCATGCGACCAAGCCTAATAGTTGATTGACCGAATCCATATGATTCATTTTGTAATCATCGCGGATGACATGACCTAGACGGCTTGAACAAGCAGAAACCAACCCATCATTTGGGTCATTTTTAAATACTTGTGAGGTCGCTAATAACACATAATCCATCGGGTCTAGCGCATTGGTTACTTGCCCGACACCACTGAATGAATAGTAGTTGATACCGTTTACCTTGGTATCTTTTGGTTGACCACAATAGCTTGAAGGCATGGCCGCTGGGAACTCGCGGTTAAAATCCGCCATATAGTCAGTTGATAAGGCGGTAACCGCACCAAACCCGTCTTGCTCTTGCAGCTTATCGATAGGGATGCCAGCGTTTAAATCCATAAAATTACCTAAGAAACCAAACAAGGTAAGCGCGGCTTTGGTAGCAGTATTATACTCACCATTGACTCTGTCATTATCAATCTGCTCAACCACCCAATCGGCTAATGCCGCCCCTTGCTCTGGGCTGGCAACTGCCGTCACTGACGCCACATACTTTGGCTCAACAGCAGCAACATAACGAATATCATGCCCGCCATGACTATGCCCGATTAAGTTCACCTTGGGGCTACCAGATATCGCGCTAATGGTTTTTACTTGCTGTAGTAGCTGCTCGCCGCGCACTCGGCTATCATTAAAAGAAGAGGTCTTGGTCGCGTAGACTTTTGAGCCGCCACTCATCAGGGTTTGCGGAATGCCATAAAAGTAATCGACACCGAGTAGCTTGGTAAAGCCGACCAGACCATGAGTCATGACAATGGGATATTTGGTATCAGTATGTTTTGAGGTGAAAAATTTGCTATCGACCATTTTACAGCCGGTGGCATTGGCGCAATTATAAAATTGTCCCGCTGCTTGAGCAGAAGTGGTTTGTAAGGTCATGAGGAGCACACCGACAGCAATAGCGCCAAGTGAAGGTAGAAAGGCGCTGGGCATTATGGCAGCGCGCAGGCGAGATTTTAGAGTCATAACAACTTCCTTGTTATTGTAAAATAAAAGTGTGAAGCCATTTTTATGCGGCTTATCTTTAACGTTTATTCTTCTTTAACGTTTAGCTATTGCATCCTGCACTAAGCGCTAAAAATCGTTGCCAATTCATTTAGCAAACAAAATTACAATACTTCTATCATCTACAACATTCAACTGCTTTTTGACATATGTGTCATATTTCCATGACTTTATAGTCACGTATCTACATATAAATAAGCTGAGACAGTTAATATCACTATAATGCTAGGCTTGATAAATGCGTACAAAGTTGCTAAGGGTTAGCAGAACAGCGACGCTTGCATTTATGGTATAATTGCCTACCTAAATTCTATAACTATAAGTACGACTATGATGACCAAAAAATCCCTTATCCAATCTCCTGAAGCCATAGAAAAAATGCGCGTGGCCGGTAAACTTGCCAGCGATGTGCTTGTAATGCTCGATGAGCACGTCAAAGTTGGCGTCAGTACCGAAGCATTGAACCAAATCGCTCACGATTATATCGTTAATGTGCAAGAAGCGATTCCTGCGCCCCTTAACTATAATGGCTTCCCAAAATCTATCTGTACCTCTGTCAACCATGTGGTTTGTCACGGTATTCCAACCGACAATAAACTACTAAAAGATGGCGATATCATCAATATTGATGTCACGGTTATCAAAGATGGCTATTACGGCGATACTTCGAAAATGTGGATTGTCGGCAATGGCTCTATCATGGCGCAGCGTATTTGCAAAGTGGCACAAGAAGCCCTTTATGCCGGTATGAGCGTGGTCAAAAATGGCGCGCGCTTAGGCGATGTCGGTGCGGCTATTCAAGAAGTGGTCGAGCCTGAGCGCTTTAGTATCGTGCGCGAGTTCTGTGGTCACGGTATTAGTAATGAATTCCATCACGAGCCGCAAGTCATGCACTATGGTAAAAAAGGCACAGGCTTTGAGCTAAAAACCGGTATGACTTTTACCATTGAGCCGATGATTAACCAAGGCACGTGGCAGACCAAAATTTTACCGGACGAATGGACGGCGATTACTAAAGACCGCAAGCTGTCAGCACAGTGGGAACATACCATGGTGGTGACGGACAATGGCTGTGAAGTCTTTACTACGCGCCCCGAAGAAGACTTAAGCTTTTTGACCCAGTAATACTTAAAAAGATCGCCTAGGCGGTCTTTTTTTTGCCTGAAAATTCAGGCATATTGGCGGTGCTATTTTTTGTTTTTCAGCGTGATATTTGCATTCACCCATTTTTTTAGCGCCTCTATTTACAACCTCTTAATCGGATACCCTTCATGTTTACTTGTGATGTCGCGACCATTGATTTGACGCCTATGCCTCTATTATCAGACCATAGCACTACAACCGATAGCGCGACGTCGCTCAGTAATCGCGAGCAAAATATTTCTAAGCACAGTATTTCTAAGCACAGTATTTCCGAACAGAGTATTGCTGAATGGCTGATTCAAATCAATGACGATATCAGCCGCGAGCTCGAACGCGGCGTCAATATCCGCCAATTGGTAGCGGCTCGTGCCTGTGTCATCGATGAGTTACTCATTGCGTTGTTCAAATGGTTTGAGCTTGATAAAACGGACTTAGCATTATTTGCCACTGGCGGTTATGGCCGCGGTGAGCTGTCGTTATATTCAGATGTCGATATTTTGCTGCTAACGCCAGACGAGATTGCGGCTGATAATAAAGAGAAAATCGATAATTTAGTGGCACTATTGTGGGATATTGGACTTGAGCCTGCCCTATCGGTGCGCAGCGTCAGCGAATGCTTGGAGGCGGCGCTCGACCACACCGTTGCCAGTACTTTACTAGAGGCGCGGTTGTTAGTCGGCAATGAAGCATTGCAAGATGTGCCCCATAGAATCGTCAATACCCAGTGGTCGCCACGTGATTTTTATGAGGTGAAAATCGCTGAAGCAAAAGCGCGTTATTTGCAGCACAATGCCACCGAGTACAATCTTGAGCCTAACATTAAAACGGCGCCCGGTGGTCTGCGTGACATTCATATTATTGGTTGGGTGACCAAACGCTACTTTCGCGTCAGTAAGCTTTATGACCTGGTGCAGCAAAACTTTTTGACCGAAAAAGAGTTTGATGAGCTTAACTTTGCCGAAGGTTATTTATGGCAAATCCGCCATTATTTGCATGAGCTGACTGGGCGCAATGAAAACAAGCTGCTATTTGATTATCAGCGTGAAATTGCGCAAATGATGGGCTATGAGACGCAGCCTGACGACCAACCAAATGCTGCCGTTGAGCGCTTTATGCGCGATTATTATCGCTGTGCCATGCAGATATCGACGCTATCTGAGATGCTGACCAATCATTATTATGAGACCATTATCGAGCCGCAACTGCCGGATGAAGAACGACCAAAAAAACATCCGATTAACGCCCGCTTTAACCGAGTCGGCGAACAGATTGCAATATCGCATCATCGCGTCTTTGCTCAGCACCCTGAGGCGATTTTAGAGATGTTTTTGCTGATGGGTCAATACGGTATCAAAAACGTCCGTACCCATACCTTGCGTGCGTTAAAAATAGCGGCGCGCGGCATCGATCAAGCGTATAGAGACAACCCGTCGCATCAAGCGCTATTTTTAGCCAATTTAAAAGAGCAAAATTATTTATTTCATCGCCTGCGTACCATGAATCGTTACGGCGTTTTGGGCAGCTATATCCCAGCTTTTGCGCAAGTAACGGGGCTGATGCAGTACGATTTATTTCATCGTTATACCGTTGATGCGCATACGTTATTTTTGATTCGTATTTTGCACCGCTTTACCGATCCGCGCTTTTTTGAGGACTTTCCACTGGTCAGCTCTATCTTTCAGCGTATCGAGCGCAAAGAGATTTTGGTGCTGGCGGCGATGTTTCATGATATCGCTAAAGGCCGCGGCGGTAATCATAGCCAGCTTGGCGAAACAGAAGCGATTGAGTTTTGTCTTGCTCATGGCATGAGTACTGCGGACGCGCATTTGGTCGGCTGGTTGACCCGCTATCATTTGCTGATGTCGATGACAGCGCAGAAAAAGGACATCTCAGACCCAGAAGTGGTGACGCTATTTGCCGATTTAGTCGGAAATGTCACCCATTTAAACCATCTGTATGTGCTGACGGTCGCCGATATGAATGCCACCAATCCCCAGCTTTGGAACAGCTGGCGCGCAACCTTGATGAAGCAGCTGTATTCACAAACACGGCGTATCCTGCGCGCTGATATTGACGCCCCAACCAACCGCCAAGATATGATTAAAGCCACGCGCAAACAGGCGCTGGCGATGCTTGATAATGTCGATAATCAGCACATGAATCGCGAAGAGGTTTTAAGGTTATGGGATGACTTGGGCGATGAGTATTTTTTGCGCGAGATCGCAGAAGATATCTTGTGGCATACTGAAGCTATCTTAAACCATCCGCCCATCGGCCGCGCCTCCGATGCCAATAGTCAGCCCTTGGTCGTGTTACGTGAGCATCGCGAGCTGGCACTTGATGCGGTGCAAGTGTTTGTTTATACCCAAGATCAGGTCAATTTATTTGCCGTTACCATGGCGGTATTTGACCAAATGAATCTCGATGTTTTGGATGCCCGCATCATTACCGCAACGCGTGATTTTGCCTTAGATTCCTACGTGCTGCTCGACCGCAGCGGCACGTTATTGGTCGATACAGACAGCCAACAAGAGCTTAAACAGCGCTTAATCGACGCCTTTAAAAATCCGACGGTGCCCAAGCTTACCAATAGAAAAATGCCGCGCCAGTTGCGACATTTCGATGTTGCTACGACGATTCACTTTGAGTTTAATGAAGCCTCAAATCAGCATATCATGAGCTTAGAGACGCTTGATCAACCAGGCTTACTGGCCCGCGTTGGTCAGGTGTTTTTACAACAACAAATTGAAGTGCATGCCGCCCGTATTACCACGTTAGGCGAGCGCGCAGAAGATATGTTTTATATCAGCGATCAAAACGATCAGGCATTGTCGGCGGATAAACTTGAGACATTGAAGGCGGCATTGATAGCAAGCCTGAGCATTCGTAACGATGGTTAATTGCTATATAGCTGCTTATGTTAGAAGTTAATCGTTAGAAGCTAAATTATAAATACGAAAAACGCTTTATCGTTAACCTTCAACGATAAAGCATTTTTTTAAGACGAAATATCAACGATAGCTTTTGACCAAATATTTATAAGCTACTTATATTAAACGCATACTTTATAAGACGCTTTTATAGACCATCTCGCTTGCCATCTCTTTAAGCTCCTCATCGGCAAGCTCCAACGGCAAAATCTCTGCTTCTACTTGCTGCTGCCCAAGCATCAAGCGCCCAGTGTCCACCTCTTTTTGTAGCAGACGATGCAAACTGGCTAAATGAAATTCGCCGTCGTAGTACTCAAAGATTTGCTGTAAGGAAATCGGGGCTTTGGCATGCACATCATTATAAAGCGTGTCAGCGGCCAAAATGGTCATCTCGTTAAGCGCTTCTTCACGCAAGACATCGACTTGATTGATCTTATTTTGTAAATGCGTGGCCATACGGCCCTTAAAGCCCAACATGACAATAAAAATCAGCGTCTGTACCGCAAATAAACCCATATACTGCCATAAAGGCAATGAGATGTTTGACAGTTTGCTCAGGAGCATAAGCACCATCGCCACCACCACATAGCTGACCAATTGCCAGAGTAGCCACATCATAAAGCTGTTATCGCCAAACCAAAACATCTGCCGCTCTTTTAACAGCGTCAACTGCTGCCGCGCATGCCACCAATTGTGCTCGCGCTGTTTTAGTTGCTCGTATAGCTCAACACGCTGGCTACCCTCAAATTGTTGCACATTGATATCTTTAGCGCCACGCTCATCGGTTTTTAAAACACTAGACATATCAAGTTTCCTTAAATAATCTGACGTTTTTACGGACAGTTATTTTTTGCTTGGTTAATAAATGACGCTATTTTAATTTTATCTATACTTAATCGCATTATTAAAATTGGCCAATCTCAATACGGGTTACCGTCTAAAAAACAAGCGCTATGCAAGGTTATTCACCGTATAAATTGCTTTAAGTGCTGGTTTTAACTCAACAATAAACCGTCTGAGAAGAAAAAAGACAAAAAATAAGAGAAGTGCTACACTGCTTAAATGTAATTTTTCTTTATCACTTTATTATTAATTGTCTATTATAGTTAGCCTACCTATGAATCACAACTTGACGACTCTGCACCCTTATCCGTTCGCTAAGATGGCGACTTTACTCGCGGACAGTACGCCAGCCTATAACTATAGTGAAATTAAGCTCGGTATTGGAGAGCCAAAACACGAGCCGCCAGCATTTGTGTTGGACGTCCTACGCGAAAACTTGGACAAAATAAGCCAATATCCAACCACCAACGGGCTGTTTGAGCTGCGTCAAACCATCGCTCACTGGTTAGAAAAGCGCTTCTTTCTCAATCATCTTGACCCGCATACGCAAGTATTGCCGGTTATGGGTACGCGCGAGGCGATTTTTAGCTTGGTGCAAGCGGTTATTGACCATCCACAAACCGAGTTGTCCGAAGACGAAACCAATCAACTGGCAGCTCATAATCAGCCAAGCGCGCAGCCCTTGCAAAAAGCAGATGAGGCACCAACCATTGTGATGCCCAATCCGTTTTATCAGATATACGAGGGCGCTGCCATACTCGCGCAAGCGACGCCGTACTTTATGCCTTGCAGCATTGATAATGATTTTAAAGGTGACTATCGCGCGGTACCGAGGGACGTTTGGACGCGCACGCAGCTATTGTTTGTCTGTAGCCCAAATAATCCAACCGGTTCCGTCATGACCATGGATGATTGGGAACACTTACTGCGTTTATCCGACCAGTACGGCTTTATCATTGCCAGCGACGAGTGCTATAGCGAGCTGTATTTTGATCGCGCGCCGATTGGCCTGCTGCAAGCTTGCGCGGCGCTCGGTCGTCATAACTTTAAAAATTGCGTGGTATTTCACTCTTTATCCAAGCGTTCAAACTTGCCCGGCCTGCGCTCAGGCTTTGTGGCCGGTGACGCCAATATTTTGCAGCCTTATTTGCAATATCGCACCTATCAAGGCTGCGCGATGCCGATACCGCATCAGCTGGCTTCCATCGCTGCTTGGGAAGATGAAAAGCACGTGGCGCACAATCGAGCGCTCTATCAAGAAAAATTCGCCTTATGGATGTCAGAGCTTGGCGCATTGCTTGATTTACGCATGCCAGAAGCAGGTTTTTACTTTTGGGTAAAAGTACCTGAGCAATTTAATGGCGACGATGAAATCTTTGTCAAAGCGTTGTATGAGCAAGCAAATATTCACGCGCTGGCTGGGCGTTATCTATCACGCGAGGTCAATGGTAAAAATCCTGGGCAAGGTTATGTGCGCATTGCCTTGGTTGCTAGCGTTGAGGAAAGCCGCGAAGCCATCAGTCGCATTCGCAAACTGCTTGGCGCTTAAATACTCACTCAAAAACTGAGCTTAAAATTTAGTCAAAGAACCTCAGCATTAAACGATAGATACGACCTCAAGACTTAGTATAGTATCAGAGAACCCTACATACCCACAATAGCATAATGGTTATATATGGTTCTCTGCTATCTTGGTTGGCAAAGAGTGCTATAGTAGAAATAACGCGACGCTATTTTGATATTTCTTTAGCAGTCGTAAAATTTCTTTTTCCAAAATCTTACTAAATATGCCATCAAGGATGATGCCATGCCCCATCTTGATTTTACTCAGCCACCCTTTGATGTACTAAGCGCGGCTGAACGCCAAAGCGTCAGAAAAAATACCCAAATCCGTTATCTTGCTAAAGATGAGCGTTTATCAGCCGCTGATCTAACCTATTTTTATGTAGTGATTAAAGGACAAATCGAGCAGCTGCTTGCTGGCGAATTTGTGGCGACGTATTTGGGCAGCAATCATACCGACCATCTAAATAGTAATGATTGGTTTGACAGTCGGCGGTTGCCAAAATCGTTTACAGAAGAGGACAAAGACGCCGCCAGCACCATACATATAAACAGTAGCGCCCCTAGAGACACCATGCCTAAAAACCAAAATACCGTGTCGCCCTACGAGTTTCGCGCCATTGAAGACACCCTGCTGCTGCAAGTAAACGGCGCCACCGTTGACAAAATCAGTGCGCAGAATCATTTGGTGCGCCAATTACTCTCAGAAGATTTACCTGAACGATTAAAAGCATTGCAGCAGCGGCGAAGCGGGCAAAGCTTAGATACTAGCTCTCATGGTTATAATGAGCAGCAAGAAGTCCAGCAAATCATGATGCAGCCAGTGATTGATGTCAGCTTATTACCCGTGCATATCATTGATGCCACCAGCAGCCTCTATGAGGCGGCGCATATCATGACCAAAGCTGGGCTCAAGCATGTGTTGGTGCGACCGCTCGACCAATTAAATCCTGCTCAAGCGCAAATATTAGATAATGATTTAAAAACGGATTTAGACCAAAACTTAGACCGAAATTTAGCCAACAACCTAGATAGCAGCTTAGTTACTGATAGCGCCAATACGCAAACTTCCAACAGCTACTCTGGTCGTACATTAGGTATTTTAACCGATACCGATATCTGCCGCGCGGTGAGCGACCAGCAAAACCCTGCGACGACGCCTTGCCAGCGTTATGCAAGTTTCAATCTGCGCACCATTGATGCGGACGATGAGATTGGCGATGCGCTATTGACCATGACGCGCTACCGTATCCATAGGCTGCCGGTGATTGATGCCAACGGCGAGGTTGCAGGCGTACTCGGACAAAGCGATATGCTCGCTCATATTGGTCATCATTCGCAGCTAATTAGTCTGCAGATTGAGCAGGCAAAAGATTTGCCGAGCTTAGCTACCGCGGTTGAGCTTATCGGGCGCTATATTCGTGCGCAGCACCAAAACGGTATCAAAATTGGTAATGTCAGCCGTATGGTACAGACGCTTAATGCGCAAGTTTTTACCAAACTGTGGCAACTTATCGTACCTGATGAAGTGATGAAAAATACTTGCGTCATCGTCATGGGCTCAGAGGGTCGCGGCGAGCAAATCATGCGTACCGACCAAGACAATGCACTGATTATTCGTGATGGTTATAGCCATCCTGGCTTAGCTCAGTTCGCTGAAACCTTTAACCATCATTTAGCAACCTTGGGTTATCCACTTTGCAATGGCAATATCATGATGACCAATCCGATGTGGCGGCAGCCACTCAAACAGTTCAAAGCGCAGATTAGCTTATGGTTTAGAAATACTGACCCGATACATAGTATTTATTTGTCGGCCATATTTGATGGCGACTATGTCTGCGGCGATGAATCGCTACTAACGAGTGTGCGCGAGCATTTAAAAATTGCCCATCACCAGTCAGATTTGATGTTTGTCCGCCAGTTCGCCCGTGCCGCTTTACAGTTTGGCGATGTCGGTCAATGGTGGCAAAAGTTTGTGCCGCTCCTTGGCGGTAAAAAAAGCGCCTACGATATCGACCTTAAAAAAGCCGGTATTTTCCCGCTGGTGCATGGTATTCGTACTTTAGCCTTAGAAAACGATATTTTTGATGCGCCGAGTAGTAAAGGACGTCTTAAAGGCTTGGTACAAGTGCGCGCCTTAAACCAACAGCGCGCTGACACTTTGCTTGAAGCGTTAGAGTTTTTTATGGCGCAGCGCTTGTCAGTGGCGCTATCGACAGATGATAAGCATGCGCGGCAAGTTGATCCGACCACTTTATCGGCACTCGAGCGAGACTTGTTAAATGAATGCCTGGCCGTGGTCAAAAGCTTTAAGGGTCAATTAAGTCGCCATTATCAGCTAGAGTTTAATTAAAATACATACGTCAGCTGATAAGAACGCTGCGCGCAAAAATAAAGGGGAGCAAAAATAAGATGCGTTGGCTAAAACAGTTATCGTCTCATTGGCAAAAGACCCATTTGCAGCGCCCTGAGCTGGCATCGATGTTTAATAAACCTTTGGCTGATAAATGGGTCGCGATTGATTGCGAGATGACGGGACTCAACCCAAAAAAGCACCACCTGCTATCTATCGCTGCCATTCATATCAACGGCGATAGCATTGATACGGGTAACGGTCTGCATCTGGTTTGCCGACCGCCAGTGATGCCTGGCCGTGATACCATTGTGATTCATGGGCTGCGCACTGCCGATGTTGAGCATGGTATGAGCTACGATGAAATGCTGGCTTTAGTACTGCCTTTTATAGACAATCGACCGCTAGTTGGGTTTTGTCCGCAGATAGATACAGGGTTTTTAAATCCTTTGGTCAAACGCTATATGGGCACCACGCTACCGAATAAGGTCATTGATATACGGCAATTATACAGTCGGCGGATGGGCGATCGTACGCAGGGTATTCCCAATCAATCACAGCACTTGACCAATATTCTAGCGCATTATGAGATCCCAGAGCTTGGCACACACGATGCTTATAACGATGCCATCATGACAGCCATGGCATTTTTGCACCTACGCCAACGCTGATACTACGTGAAAATAGCAACTCATGTTACCATAGGCTGTTTTTGCCACCTGATAATAGACCGCTCATGCTACTCACTTCTAAGACTCATAACCGCCCTACCGCCTTTGCTAAATTAGCGCCTTTTTCTAAGCAACCATATATGCTATATAAGCCTGCTCACTACCTAGCATCGCTGACCTTATTGGCGAGTGTTTTGCTAACGCCGCTATGTGCGCAAGCGGTTTTACCAGAAGCGATTCAGACAGCGCTTACGCGCGCAAACTTAAGCGCGACCGATATTAGTATGGTCATCACCCCAGTCGGTGATAAAACTGCGAGCCGCTTGCCTGCGCCTATACAGGTAATTGATAGCACGAAGTCTGCTAATCAGCCTGAATCGCTAACTACAGATAGTGCTGCCGCAGAGCCTAACAGCATCCAAAAACAAACGACTCAAAATAACAATACTAATGCTAAAGAAATAACGGTACATCAAAGCGCCTTAGTGACGATTGAAAAACAGACGATTAAGCAACATGCAAGACAGCTGCATGCTTATACCGATGACCCTTATACCTATCAAAGTATAGAAAGCGTGCCACCGCTACTGCCAGATGACGCTTTAAAACTCACCAAAAATCCTACTAAGAATGAAAGCAGCAAAAACAATAACGACAAATCGACTGCTCATAATCCCGCTATCAAAATTTCGTTTTCACCGCTATTAAGCCATCAAGCCGATATTGCGCGCACGCCTGCCAGCACCATGAAACTGGTGCCAAGTTTTATTGCCTTAGATACGTTGGGTGCTGACTTCGTTTGGCATACTCGTGTTTACCATACGGGTATTATCATTGGCGATACGCTCTATGGCGACTTGATTATTCAAGGCAGTGGCGACCCAAAAATGACCCACGAACGCTTACAGCAACTGCTTTATAAAGTCCAAACTGCTGGTATCCGCCATATCAACGGCGATATCATCGTCGATAGTAGTGTGTTTACAAACGTCACCAAAGACCCTGCCGCCTTTGACAACTCGCCGCTACGTCCTTATAACGCCAGCCCCGATGGTTTTTTGGTCAATTTTAGCAGTGTCGGTATTCAGAGCTATCCGCTAGACAATACGCGCGCGCAGCTAACCTACACACCGCAATTGGCAAATTATCAATTGCCAAGCATGATAAATATGCGCTCGGCTGCTTGCGGGCAAGCGCGCTATAGTATTGCGCCGCAGTGGCAAGCGGCACAATTAACGCTTAATAGCAATTTACCAGACAGCTGCGGCGAACATGCTTTTTATGTCGCCTACCCTGATGCCAAAGATTTTGCCGCCCGCGTCATTGCCTCTAAATGGCAAACGCTTGGCAATACCTTAAGTGGCAAAGTCATCGCGCAAGAAACGCCTTATCATGCCAATGAAACTGCCAATAAACAGAAAAAATCGCCACATGGTTTGGCAGCTATTGTCATGTCGCCCTTGCCCATTGTCAGCTATCCTTCTTTAAACCTTAAGCAGCAGATTTATGATATCAATCACTTCTCTAATAACGTGATGACCGAACAAGTAGCGCTTTCTATTGGCGCTTATAAAGCAGATGTGAATAAAAAAGACACGCATCAAGAAAGCGTTAATAAGAAAGGCACTGATACCGATAAAACAATTAACAATCAAGCAATCAGCTTATATCAATTTGGTCAGCCAACCGCGACCGACTATCCGCAAGCGCTGCAATCAATCAATCAGTGGTGGCAAACCAACTTAACTACTCCGCCGCCGCATTTGACCAATGGCTCAGGACTCTGCCGCGATTGCAGCATCAGTGCCGCCAATCTAAGCGAGCTGTTAACCTACGCCTACAATCAACCGAGCTTTGATGCTTATGTGAGCTCGCTAGGCATTGCTGGGGTCAGTGGCACCATCAGCGCCCATAGTGACCGCTTACCCAAGTCGCAAGCCATCGGCCGCGCTTGGATAAAAACCGGCACCTTAAATAATGTCACCTCGATGGCAGGCTATGTCAAAGGTTTGTCTGGGCAAGACTATGTGGTGGTCGGACTGATTAATACAGATCATGCGCTTAATGCCTATACTGCCCGTACCGTATTAGATAGCATGTTAGATTGGACAGCACAGCATTGATAACAACATTAATATCGTCAATATTGTTAAAAAATAATAGTGAACAGCTCAATGCTTAATATTTTTTAGCAACTTATGCTTTACCCTTTATAAAGGTTATTTTTATGGCACGCAAACCAATGCAGCTTAGCAAGCGTCTTAGTTCAGCAAAAGATACTCAAACAGTGGGCAATACTTCTGACAATCCAAACTTAATGCCGCCTAAAATGGCACCATATATCGGATTCTTTGCGGTGGGTTATGTTTTGGCCAGTGCCATATTTATGATGGTACAAACCAAATTTGCCTTAAACTCACAGCTGGTCACTGTCGTATCCATCATCGTCGGCGCTTATATCGCGGTGCATAAATTTATTAAGCATCAACAGCGCGCGCTAAATAAAAAGGAAATCAATCGCTTGATGTTTGGCGGCGTTGCGGTGGTTTGGCTACTAACGGTGATTTATTTCTTAGGTATTTGGTTTTTCTTATTTGATGCCGTGAGCCGTGAGGTATTAACCGAGATGGCTATACAGCGACCGCTACCGCTGCTTTCGGCATTGGTGATGATATTGGTGCTGAGCTTAGTCAGCGCGCGTCTTAGTATCTTATTAATCAACCGCCTCCTTAACCCTAAGCATAGCCGCTAATCGTTAAGCCCTTTGAGTGCCTGCCATTATTGAGTGCCTATAGAGACAACCTAATACAAATTTTTTGCCCTATTAATGATGAAATTCCGTTACGCTGTTTGTAGCCAAACCATATTTGCTAGCGACAAAACAGCGGACAGTATTTTATGATTAATAGGAGCCCAGATAATGGACATGCTGCTTTTTGACAATATAGAAAAACTTGGGCGCATTATCTTAACAGCGGTCATGGTTTATGCGTTAATTGTGTTAATTACCAAAGTATCTGGCAAACGCTCAACCTCGCAGCTTAATAACTTCGACTGGATTGTGACAGTGATGATTGGCTCTTTGAGCGCCAGTACGATTTTACTCGAAGAAATCCCGTTTATCGAAGGCAGCGCCGCTATTGTGACCTTGTATTGTTTACAGTTTTTAGTGACTAAATATGCTTCTGTCTCAGCCAGTTTTAGTCATCTTATTTTATCGGAGCCGCGGATTGTTTTTTATCAAGGGCAATTCTTACCAGATGCCATGCGTGCTGAGCGCCTAACGCGTCAAGAGCTAGAAAGCGCGATGCGTTCTGAAGGGATGAATAGTTTTGATGATATCGAAGCGATTGTTTTTGAGTCAGATGCGACATTGACGATTATTCCAAAACCTACGCCCTCGGATAGTAAAAACGTCGAGCAACAGAGTGATGACGGCGTATCAGAAACCATCAAGCCGCTAATGTCAAATGATGACTAGGAAAGATGCTCTAAGGGCTTTAAGGTGATAGCGTTTTAAAATAAAAGCATTGAGTTAAAATCTAAAATTTAAAATATGAAAAAAGGACAGCACATATCAATCTGCTATCCTTTTTGTTTTACAAGTTTGTTTTACAAGTTTGTTTTACAAGTTTGTTTTACAAGTTTGCTTTAATTACTTAATGCGCTGCCACGTTTGCGAGCGACCAAAGACAGGTGTGCCGACATAACCGCGCAGTTTTAAGCTTTGACCATTATCACTCAAGGTTAGCTTACCAGAGTAAGTTTTTCCCGACTCAGGGTCGACCAGCTTACCGTCACTCCACTGGTTATTACCATCGGCTTTTAGACCTGACAGGATCTGTAGGCCTTCAACCGGTTTGTTTTTTAGGCTGCCAGGACATTTGGTACAAAGCGCGTCTGCCTTTTCTTTATTCAATACTTTGATGATTTTTCCTGAAACTTTACCACCGCTTTCGGTCAATTGAATAACGGCTTTTTTCTCGCCAGTTTTATCATCAATGGTTTGCCACTGCGTGCCGTTTAAAGAAGCAGCAAACACAGAGGTTGAGAGTAGCACACCTGCGCTAAGTGCTAATAGGCTTGATATAGTACGGTTCATGAACGACTCCTTTCGTTTAAATAATATTGCAAACTATCTTATGCTCTATCAAAAAGACGGTACAGGGTTGCTTACGCTTTTTTTACCATTCAACGATAAGACTATGTAAAGATAAGACCATGTAACGATAAAAGCAATGAGTTTAAAAAAAGAACAACTGTTGGTCAAATGCTAGTAAAGCATAAAAAAATACTTTGTAAAAGGACTGTTTGTTACAATACCTTAAGCGCAGAATCTTTTTGTTACATTTAACCATTATAAAAGTGGTCTATATTATGAAAGTAAGAATATTGAGTGTTGGAAATAAAATGCCCAAATGGGTACAAACTGGTTTTGATGAATATTTTAAGCGTATCCAGCCCATGCTTAATACCGAAATCGTAGAAATTGCCGCCGCTAAACGCGCCAAAAACCCCTCAGACGCCAATTTGGCGCAGTACCGTGAGCAAGAAGGTCAAGCGATATTGGCCGCTCATGCTGCGGCTGGACGCGAGCAATTATGGGTGCTCGACGTAAAAGGTAAAATGCTCTCAACCGAACAGCTGGCTGAAAAATTGGCTGATGGCATGCAGCAAGGCGATGATATTGCGTTGGTCATTGGCGGCGCTGACGGCGTATCGCCAGAGGTATTGGCAAAAGCAGATGTGAAATGGTCGTTATCGGCGCTGACGCTGCCGCATCCTTTAGTGCGCGTGGTATTAATGGAACAGCTGTATCGCGCCATGAGTATCAATCACAACCATCCTTATCATCGCGGTAATTAAAACCTTTATAAAAACAGTCATTTGCTATAAAAATCAACCATGCCCTATCAAAAATAATGGCGACGCGTCATGGTAAAACGGATTGAAATATAGGCGCGCGCCCTAATAAATGCACCATGAAACATCCTAAACCTGCGACACCTAAAGCCATGACCGCTGCTTTGCAACCTGAGAGCGAACGTCAAAATACAACAACATCCAAGCCAGCACCCATTACCTCAGCGGCTGCTTGGACAGACACGCCTGCGCTAGCAAGGGCCATAACGCCCTCAAAACAGGCTAAACTGCCCGCGCTATTTATCTCGCATGGCGCTCCGACGCTCGCCATCGAACAATCGGCAACCACCAGTGCGCTGGCACGTATCGGTCAAAACTTGCCCAAACCGCGCGCCATTATCATTATGTCGGCGCATTGGCAGTCGGCTAAACTTGAAATCAGCAGCAATCCGCGACCAAAGACGTGGCATGATTTTTCTGGCTTTGCGCCCGAGCTCTATGAGTTGCAATATCCAGCAGCCGGCCAGCCAGCGCTTGCGGAGATATTGGCGCAGCAGCTAACGGCACGCGGTATTATCTGCCGTGTAAACCCTTTACGCGTCAGTGACCACGGGGTTTGGGCGCCGCTTTTACACCTGTATCCTGAGGCTGATATACCCATCGTGCAAATATCCTTGCCACGCCATTATGACAGCATCGCTTGCTATCAGTTGGGCGCGCAGTTGGCGCAATTGCGCGCCGAGCAAATCCTTTTGATTGGCTCGGGCAATATCACCCACAATTTACAGGCATTACGTTGGCAAGCAGAGAGTATCGATGAGACTGCCAAAGACTTTAAACTTTGGCTATTGCAGCAACTAAAAACGGATATTCCAAGCGCTTTAGATTGGCAGCAATATCCTAATTATCAAAATGTACATCCAAGCGATGAGCACCTGTTGCCATTATTTTTTGCTTTAGGTGCCGGTCAACGCGTCTCTGTGGTGCATCAAAGCATGGCGCATCACAGTTTGGGTATGGATATTTATCGCTTTGATTAGTGCTTCATTTACATTAAACTTTTAATCAAAGCGTTTTTGCTAATCTCTACTTTTTAATATAGAAGTTATCAAAACTTTTTTTATCATATAAAACTACTTTTCAAAAGCCAGTTTGGTAAACATGCCAGCACGCTCCATCTCGCCTGCGATATTAAATAGCGTCGTTTCATCATTCATGCGCCCAATCAGCTGCATTCCAATCGGCAGACCCTTTTTGCTCATGCCAACAGGTAATGACATCGCTGGTAAGCCCGTGACATTACCCAAGATAGTAAAGCCCATTTTACCAAGTACTGGGGCGCTGAGCTTTTCAATCATACCTGAGCTAAAGGCAAATCTGCCCATGTTAATGCCTTTATTGAGCAAGCCTGCGCTGCGCATCAGTGTTTCATCCATACGGCTTGGCGGTAGCACGCCATGCTTGACTGCAGGCGTTGGCACGGTCGGGCATAAAATCATATCATAGGTCTCAAGCAGCAAGCCCGTTTGATATTGGCTATCGTGCCAGCCATGCTTAGCGTGGGCTAAATCAACGGCGGATAATGAGCGCCCAAGCATCGCCATATTATACGTCTGTGGCTCAAGGTTTTGGATATGCTGCGCACCGTAACAGCGCTCGATATTATCAATGGTAAAAGCGGTATGGGCACAGACCACCACTAAAAAATCATGCCAAAATTGCTCAATATTAATATTTGGCTCAGCTGGGACCACACGATGACCCATGGCTTCTAGTTGCTTCGCGGTTTTTTCTAATACAGCAAGTACTTCTTTATCGACCTCTGTATTGGCAACCGATGGCTGTTGATGCAGGGCGATGGTTAATTGCCTTGGCGCGCGCATGGCTGCTTGCAAAAACGTGCCGTCGGGTGGTGCAATGACGTAAGGCGCACCGATTTCTGCACCGCTTGTCGCATCAAGCATCGCCGCGCTATCGCGCACACTTCGCGTAATCACATGGTCAGCGACCGCCCCTTCCCAGCCTTCACCAATTTCTGGGCCCATAGGATTACGGCCTCGACTAGGTTTAAAGCCAAACGCGCCGCACCATGCTGCCGGAAAGCGTATCGAACCACCGCCGTCACCTGCGCCTGCCATTGGCACGATACCACTTGATACCGCTGCGGCACTACCGCCCGATGAACCACCTGAGCTATAGCCTTTTTTAAAGGGATTGTGTGTGACGCCATGAGCTTTGGGCTCAGTGGTAATAATCAAACCAAATTCTGGCGTATTGGTTTTGCCAAAGGTATTGACGCCAGTAGCTCTCATACGCTTAACGATTTCGCTGTCGCTTTCTGATACGATATTGACGCTGCGACTGCCCATGGTAATTGGCTCATCGGCAAAATGAAACGATAGGTCTTTGAGCAGATAAGGGACGCCGTTAAAGACGCCTGTTGGCAAGCCTTTTTCTGCAGCAGCATAAGCACGCTCATCAAAGCGGTGGATAATGGCGTTTAATTTAGGATTGAGCTCATTGGCTTGATTAACGGCGGCATCTAACAATTCTTTGGCGCTGACTTCCCCTGCATTTACCAGCGCTGCCAACGCTAATGCATCATATTGAGTGTATTCTTTAAACATAACTGACCGTCCTTGGAGAGTAATAGATTCATCTTTTTTTAACTTGTTGCTTATTTTTTTATAAACACTCACCAGTTTAGTATAAAAAATGACGATTTATAATCGATAAACAAACTCATTGGTCATTCAGTTCCTAATACTGTCGCTCTCCCATAAAAAAAGACGAGACACTTTCGTTACTCGTCTTTTTTGAAACATTGAATCTATTAATCTTTACATCAACAGCTCACGCTTACCACTTTTGCCCATCGAGCTGACCAAGCCAGCCTCTTCCATCGAGTCAACGATACGCGCCGCGCGGTTATAGCCGATGCTAAATTTACGCTGGATACTAGACGCTGATACTTTACGCGTTTCCATGATAAAGGCCACAGCGTCATTATATAAATCATCATCTTCACCAGACGCATTTGCCGCACTACCGCTGCCACTGGGGCTAGATAGCTCAAAGTTGCCGGCCATATTATCAATATAGTCGGGTGCGCCGCGTTCACGCCATGCATCACAGACACGGTTGACTTCTTCGTCGCTGACATAAGCACCATGCACGCGGTCAGGCTCAATTTGCCCAGGGCCCAAGAACAGCATATCACCGTTACCAAGCATGTCTTCTGCGCCGCCGCTATCCAAAATCGTCCGCGAATCTACTTTCGAGTTGACGCGTAACGCCGCCCGCACCGGAATATTAGCTTTAATCAAACCCGTGATAACGTCAACCGACGGCCGCTGAGTGGCAAGCATCAAGTGGATACCCGCAGCCCGTGATTTTTGTGCTAATCGCGTAATAAGCTCTTCGGCTTGCTTGCCGACCTGCATAATCATATCAGCAAACTCATCGGCGACAATAACAATCATCGGTAAGGTTTTTAGCTTGGGCGCTTGGCTGATACTGACGCTATCGTTCGGTCGCCATAAGGGATCGAGCATTGGATTCCCAGATTTTTCAGCGGCGATGACTTTTTTATTAAACTCGTTAAGTTTACGCACTTTTAATAAACTCATCAGCTGATAACGGCGCTCCATCTCTGCCACGCACCATGACAAGGCGCTGGCCGCTTCGGTCATATCAGTGACGACAGGCGTTAACAGATGCGGAATATCATTATAGTTGGCAAGCTCGAGCTGCTTTGGATCAATCAAAATCATACGCAGCTCATTTGGTGTATATTTGAGCAACATTGATAGCAGCATCGAGTTGACCAATACAGATTTACCAGAACCTGTCGTACCAGCAACGAGCATATGCGGCGCGCGCGCAAGATCAGTGATAATCGGCTTACCGCCGATATCTTTACCCATCGCCATGCTAATTTGCGCTTTGGGGTCTTTAAATTTTTCCGTATTTAATAGCTCAATCAACCGCACCATTTCGCGCTTTTTATTGGGCACCTCGATACCGATATACGGCTTACCCGGAATGACCTCGACCACCCGCAACGACGCCATCGATAGTGAACGTGCCAAATCGCGTGAAATACCCGTCACCTTGCTGGCTTTAACACCAGGCGCAAGCTCTACTTCAAAGCGCGTCACCACAGGGCCTGGAATGGCATTGACCACGTTTGCTTTGACATTAAACTCTTGCAGCTTAATCTCTAACAACTCTGACAATTGCTCGAGCTCAGCCAAGGTATAGCTTGGCTTACGGTCAGGGTCTGGCTTATCTAAAATCGACAGCTCTGGAATCGGCGTCAGGCTGCTACGATAAGCGGCGGTTTGCATCGAGCGTGATTTTTGACTAAAAGCAGCATCATCACTGATATGCGGCATCACTGGAAGATCGGTTTCGTCAGCTCGGATATCATCTTCTGGCACCATGTCGGTAATATGATTACTGCTATCGCCCTCTGGCACCGCAAAGCTTACGGTCGGTTTAGCGGGCGCCGGAGTAGCATTGGCCACCGAAGTACCAGTGTCCACCGTTGGTGCTAATTTTGGATTGGCAGGCGGCGTATTGGTCGGCGTCATGTCAACGGTTTCACTGATTTCATCGGCTGGAGCAGCGTTATCTGTTTGCCAGTCTTTCGTCACTTCATGTTGAGTTGACAGCACTTCATGTTGAGTTAAAGGCTCAGAGTTATCGGTAAACTCAGAGTCTTCGATAGACCAAGCGTCAGAGAAGTCATCCATTGAATCATCAATGTCATTACCGATTAAATCCTCTGCGACTTTTTGCTCCTTGGCAAAAGAGGTCTGCATTACTGGCGCTTCAATGACGGTTTGTTTCTGGTCTACCTTAGACGCTACTGGCACTGCGCCGTGTTCTGCTAACCACGCATCTGCTAAGTTATTAACTTCTAAGCTATCAACTCCTAAATCAACGCTTTCTGTCATTTCATCTTCATTAGCAATATCATTAATGTCATCAAAAGCAACAGACGTAGCAGCAGAATCGTAACCAAACGTCTCTTGCTCAGCCATTGCTTCACGCGCCAACAAGTCCTCAACCGTATCGGCATCGTTCCAAGCAAAACTTGGTTCAACTTTACGTGCAGGAGCGGTAATAGAATTTACATTAGCTGTTTTTATAGTAGCCATTGACGCTTGCGATTGATTGGCATGACTAAAATTACTTGGATTAGCAGAAGCGGTTTGTAATTGCTCATCTTGCGCTGCGCTATTCGTTGCCGTTTGTGCCACTGCTGCCGCAGCTGACATAGATGCTTTAACGCTAGCACCGAGACCCGATGTCGCTAAGAAATCTTTTAATACGTTGTTAAAGCGCCCACTTTTATCGGCGGTTTGAGCATGACTAGCATGGTCAGTAGCTGGCAAATCGAGTGGTAACTGCTCAAAACCTTGCGCCGCTTTTTCATCAACCACACTTTCATCATTTTGCTGTTGCTCATACGCTGTTTGCGTGGCTTGTCTATTTGCGCGTTTATTATCTCTATCTTGAACCGCAGTATCTCGAGCCGCAGTATCACGCCATGACCACGTCTTAATTTTCTGATAAATCGCTAACCAATGAATATTAAAAGCAAAAGTGGCAGTAATCACCACAAATACCGTCAAAAATATTACACTGCCCCACTGCGATAACAACTGTGCCAAACGTGCTTGCAGCTCAAGCCCAATAATACCGCCAGCAACCCCTTTTAGCCCAGACGTTATCGGGTCTGCCACTTGCTGTACTAACGCCACCAATTGCGCAAATAAGGCGCTGGCACTTAAGAGCAAAAATACATAAGCGACGACACGTAATAACCAAAACGTTGGTTTATTATCCCACCAAATCAGCACCGACTCATAAACCAAAAACGCCAGCAACCACCAAGCACCAAAACCAAAAAAGCTATAGAGCAAATCTGATAGCCAAGCGCCCATCTCGCCGCCCATGTTATTCACAGTCGTCATGTCACTGCTGATATGCGACCAGCTCGGATCGTTACCCGTATACGTCATCAAAATGATGAACAAATAAACCGCCAGTATTAACCCAAGCAGGGTAAATATGCCCTTTTTTAAATACTCAATAAGTGGTGCTGATATCACGTAAGATCTGCCTTGTTGTCAATACTCGTTGCTAATGCTCGTTAGTGCTGGTTATTAATATAAATGCTTGTAGCTTATGATTAAAATTTTTCATGTTGAAATGATTTTCTACTATTAAGTGGCAATGTATAAAAGCAGTGTATAAGTCATCATCTAACTTGCTGCGTTATTCACTGACCACTACGCTTGCATAACTTCTTATAATAACAAATACATAGGCGTAGTGGCGACAGTGTTATCAAGAAAGCGCAGAAGAAAATCAATTATTAAGCCGATGAGCAAAAAATGCAGTCATTAACCGAACATTCGCCACACCTTTCAGTAATAAAGCAGTGGGCAATGAAAAAGTATGCTTTCATTTTAAGAACAGTTTTTAAGCGCTCCGTGCTTTGATTCTAATGATACCCATATTCATTTTAGCAAACTTGCACTTTTTGCCCTCAGCCCTTATGTTATTATCACATAGCGATAAGAAAAACCATATTCATCGCCACTTTTAGCGACTATTTTTTATAACATTTATCATTTGTACCACGTATTCTAATTTTTATATTTCTTATTTAGATAGCAAGCAAGGAAATTTTATGGCAACTGATAACACGGCTCCGCGCCACGAAAAACTCATTATATTAGGCTCAGGCCCTGCCGGTTACGCCGCTGCCGTTTATGCAGCACGCGCCAACCTAAAACCTGTTATGGTCACCGGTCTGGAAGTTGGCGGGCAGCTAACCACGACTACTGAAGTCGATAACTGGCCAGGCGATGCGCACGATTTGACCGGTCCTGCGCTTATGGATCGTATGAAAGCCCATGCCGAACGCTTTGGCACCGAACTGGTCTACGACCATATCAATGAAGTCGATTTAAACGTACGCCCTTTTACTCTAATCGGTAATAACGGTAGTTACACTTGTGATGCCCTGATTATCTCAACGGGCGCCTCTGCGCAGTATTTAGGCTTAGAGTCAGAAAGCAAATTCCGCGGCCTTGGCGTATCAGCTTGTGCTACCTGCGATGGTTTCTTTTATAAAAACCAGAAAGTCGCGGTCATTGGTGGTGGTAATACCGCCGTTGAAGAAGCTTTATATTTATCAAATATCGCTTCTGAAGTGACGCTAGTCCATCGCCGCGACAGCTTACGCGCTGAAAAAATCTTGCAAGATAAGCTGTTTGAAAAGGCCAAAAACGGCAACGTCAAAATCGAATGGAACCACAAAGTAAATGAAGTGGTCGGTGATGATATGGGTGTCAATGGGTTGGTCATCGAATCGATGATTGATGGTAGCACTAAGCAACTGGACGTATTTGGTATGTTTGTCGCCATTGGGCATAAGCCAAATACAGATTTATTCAAAGGCCAGCTAGATATGAAAGACGGCTACTTAATCGTTAATAGCGGTTTAAATGGTAATGCCACCCAAACCAGTATCGAGGGCGTATTTGCCGCAGGTGACGTCGCTGACCACGTTTATCGCCAAGCGATTACCTCGGCGGGCACTGGCTGTATGGCAGCGCTTGATGCTGAGAAATATCTGGACGCTATGGGTGAAACAGTCGCTCGTGACCACACTTATGCTTCCACATTGACTGAAGATAAAGAAGCATAAATGAGCGATTTTGCTAAAGATAACGACCGCATTGATATTAATATTAATGCGGCTGCTATAGCGCCTGAAACTTTTCGTCAATACATAAAAAGTCTTGGGCGTTATAACTTTCCCGATCCTATGATGGTTGATCCTGATGGCATCGGTATCGTTGCTGTCGGCGGAGATTTAGCACCGGAAACGCTGATTTCCGCTTATGCGCAAGGATTATTTCCATGGTTTAATGAAGATGACCCTATCGCTTGGTGGTGCCCTGAGCCGCGCTGCGTTATGCTGCCAAAGGATTATAAACCTAGTAAATCACTACGCAAACAAGCGAATCGCAGTCGTTGGCAATTGACCCTCAATCAAGCGTTCGATGATGTTATCCATGCTTGTAGCTTACCGCGTAGCGATGGTTTCAATGACGCGCTACCTGAGGGCGAACATACTTGGATTCATAGCGAGATGATTGACGCCTATACTGAGCTCCATGCGCAAGGCTTTGCCCATAGCATTGAAGTTTGGGATGATAAACAGCAATTGATTGGCGGTTTATATGGCTTAAAGATAGGCGGTATTTATTTTGGCGAGTCGATGTTTCATGTTGCTTCAAATGCTTCAAAGCTCGCCTTTTGGGGCTTAATGCGTTTATGTGAGCAAAGCCATGTCCAATTGGTAGACTGTCAGCTACCAAACGACCATCTGCTAAGTTTGGGAGCTGAAACCTTGCCACGCGCTAAATTTTTGCTGAAGCTAGATACTTTAATTGGCAGCCGTTCCGTTAAATGGCAAAAGGACTCCCATCAACCGTTAGCGGTCTCATTACTTGATAAACCTCAACCGTGGCAATCAAAAATATAAAGTAAATTTAAATGAATTTATTTTTAAATAAATATAGTAACGAAGAATACTTTCTATCATTTTTAAACAATTAGTAAGTTAGCTATTTTACTTACGAGGTCAGCATGGCACCCGATACAGCATTTTTATTGATTGGCACACTAGCGACGCAGGCCAATACTACCAAAGATACCATTCGTCATTACGACCAATTGGGACTACTAAAATCTCGCAAACGCCAAGCAGGCTCCCGGCTTTATACCGAGTTTCATCCTGAATGCGTCGAGCGTATCGAGCTGATCAAAAGTGCTCAAGCCATTGGTTTTACATTAACTGAAATCAAAGACAGCTTAAATGATTATTACGATGGTCAGCTTGATATTGATTTGCAGCTAAGCCTTACGCAGCAGAAATTGGCGCAAGTTAAAAAACAGCAAACGACGATTAATTTGATGATAGAAATGTTGGCTGAACGCATCGAGGTGCTCGAACATATGAAAACCGATAAAAACTATCTTTCTAATATCGAGATCTGCAAAAAGAAAATACCGCCCCAAGCATGATTTAACTCTTTTTTAAACAACTATTTGCTCTTCTTAACAACCAATTGCTAATCATAAACTCGTTGCATGATTAATGCATCGACAGAAGGTTGGTGTGGCAGTTGATAATAACCCTTTCGCTTATGAATGACCGTAAGCCCTTGCCGCCCATATAAAGCAAGCGCTGGCGCATTGTCTGCGCGCACTTCTAATAATAAGCTCTCTACCTTATTATTTATTAACTCATTATTTAATGTAGCAAAAAGCTGCGACGCAATACCTTGACGCTGATAATCAGGATGGGTGCCGATACGTAATATCTCTGCTTGCTCAAAAACCACTTGATATAAACAATAACCAACGATCTTATAGCCTGCTTCCTCTTCTGGTTTATACACTATCAGTATATGCATACTATCTTGTATAAGCATCTCAGCCAATGTTTTCTCAGTCCATGGGTCTTCTGGCTGTACGAGCGTTTCAATATTTGCGACTGCTTGAAGCGCTTGTTGTCGCTCTAAGGTATTGGTTGCTAACTTATCGATAATAAACACCACTTTTCCTTCTATTTTTCTTATGCCTTAACGGCTATGTTAGCGTAATTTTTAAACTTATTCATAAATGACCTTCTATATATTAGACCTCTTGCAAAAGTAGCAAAGGGAATTAAAATAAGAAGACACTCATAACTTTTTAGGAACCATGCCAAACATAGATAAGCTACTCAAACAAAGTGACGCTGGTTTTAAACGCTATACAGGCATTCATAAAGCCACCTTTTATGACATGCTTGAGGCCATGCAAGAGCATGAAGCATCTAAAACCAAATCAGGCAGACCAAGCGTGCTCAGTCTTAAAGCACAAATACTATTAGCCCTGACTTATTGGCGTGAATACCGCACGCTTTATCATATCAGTATGGACTTTGGTATTCATGAATCTTCTGCTAGCCGTATCATCCGTAAAGTAGAAGACATCCTGATTGACTCTGGCAAGTTTGAATTGCCCAAAAAGCTCCCTAGTCGCGTCGATGATGACATCAATTGGAGCGTCGTCATTGTTGATGCGACCGAAACCCCAATTGAGCGTCCAAAAAAAACCAAAGCGACTACTATAGCGGTAAGAAAAAACAACATACCTTAAAAGCGCAGGTTATCGTTCATTGGCAAACAGGGTTGATACTTGATGTGCAAACCTGCAAAGGGTCAATCCACGATTTTAAGCTCTATAAAGATACTTGTCCTGATTGGCTTCCTGACAA
>NZ_LXWA01000059.1:0-27183 GCF_001652315.1 Psychrobacter sp. SHUES1
AGAACTTATCCTATCTAGCGAGCCGACTATCATATCATAATGATTTGGTTTGTCAAGCTTTTTTATAATTTGTTTCAATGGGTTAGCCAGGTTTGTTATATGTAATTGACATATAAGTTGTTCCGGTTCTCCCTAATAAGGTGCGTATTATAGACGCTTATTTTAATTAGTCAAGAAGTTATTTTTATTTAGTTTGAAAGTTTTATCAGTCTACTTAAAAGTAGTTTGATGTGTTCTTTCTCGCTAATGGATGTTTATTCAGTGCCAAAACACTTTCTAAACGCCCTTCCCTTTCGACTGGGTGGCATTATACGCGCTTTTAGTAGGGGGTCAAGGGGGTTTGAAAATTTAAATTGATATATCTTCTAACCCCTTGATTGCTTAGGAATTAAATCTCATATTTTGGCTTTAGTCTTACATTTTACTCTTTAAGGTGGTTACGATACCTGATAATGCATAGATGATACCGATGGCTAAGATGCCCACTGGGATATCATATAAGATGATACTCATGACCAATACGCCGATAATAAGCACCACAAATGGCACTTTCTTTTTATCGAACTCTTTAAAGCTATAGTATTTGACGTTACTGACCATCAATAACCCGCAGATAACTACCCATGCCGCAAATAGGAACATGATGCCAGTATCGTATTGACCGACCCATTCATTATGATCGACCGCAACCATTACCGCAGCCGTAACTAAGATAGCAGCAAGCGGACTTGCCAAACCGACGAAGTACTTTTTATCGACTATACCAACTTGCACGTTAAAACGTGCTAAGCGAAACGCGGCGCAAGCGGTAAAGACGAAGGCGCAACCAAGACCGATACGGCCTAACGGCTCTAAAGCAAAGCTATAAATCAGAATTGCAGGCGCAACGCCAAAAGCCAACATATCAGCGAGTGAATCATATTGCTCGCCAAAAGGACTTTGGGCATTAAGCATACGCGCAACACGCCCATCGGCACCATCAAGGATAGCGGATAAGAAAATCGCCAGTGAGGCTTTGTAAAACTCGCCTTGGGTACTGGCTAAAATAGAATAAAAACCCGATAGCAAGGATAAAGTGGTGATAAGATTGGGCGCTAAATAGACACCGCGACTGACCACGCGCTTGCCCTCGGCGACCTCTGCTTCAATCACCTCAAAGGTTAAGCCATCATAATTGTCATTATCCGCTAGGCGAATATTGAACTCATGCTCATCGACAAAAGGCGGCTGGGTGGCAGCACTATCTTGTAATAGTGGCTCTTTTACCAAACCATCATTCATAACCTTGTCGGTTACCAGACTGTCCTTTGCAAGGCTATCTTTGCCCATGCTACTTGATGATTGATTCGTCGTCATAACGATATCCTTATTCGCCGACCAGCCAGCGCACATTGGTGGCACTATCGGGAGACATGTCTGGGGCATCTGCAACTTTTAATACTGGCTGTAAGAAACGCAAAATCTCACGCGCATGATTGTCAAATTGCCAAGGCGGATTGATAACGAGTAACCCTGTACCATTTAAGCCGACAGCGATGTCGTTAGGATAGATATTGAGCTCGCAGACCAATTGACGTCTCATTTCAGTCCGTTTTAGCTTTTTGTAAAACAGCTCAACCGCTTCCATGTTTTTAATTGGGTACCATAACGCGTAAGTACCTTGTGGCCACTTATTATAAGAATGTACCAATAAATCAATCAGGCGGGTAAAGTCTTTATGCTCTTGCTCGTAAGGCGGATCAAGGAAAATCAGACCGCGCTTCTCTTTTGGTGGAATCACCGCAGCAATACCTTCAAACGCATTGCGATGATGAATACCGATTGGCAACTTATGTAGCTGATAATTCAAAGCATCATATTCGCTCGCTTTGGCTTCAAACGCTTCGCCGCGCACGCCAGCATCAGGGTTTTTTTCAATATGATGGGCAACCCACCACGGTGAACCCGGATAGACTTTTTTGTCATAGGTGAAACGGGCTTGTTTAATGCCTTCCATATAGTCTTTGACCGCAGCCGGTGCTTTTTCGACGTCAGCTTTTACTAGAGCTTGGATACCGCCTTTGGCCTCACCTGTTTTGCGCGCCTCTTCACTGCCGAGCGAATACAGTCCACGACCGCCATAAGCATCAAGCACATAAAAAGGTTTGTTCTTTTGCCCCAATTGATTCAGTAGTTGTACCAATAAAATGTGTTTAACAACATCGGCAAAGTTACCAGCATGATAGGCGTGTTTATAATTCATAAGATCAAAAGTTTAAATAAGAAAAATTGCATCTATGGTAGCATAGGCAGAGTAAAAGATAACGATGGTTTTGGTAAAAAGGCATGGATTGGCTGTGTATTGACAGCGAATGACATGTTTATTGATAACGGCGAGGCAAAATGACGCAGATTATTAGCAATCTTGAGGTAACACAGTTAGTCGTCGATCATCCAATTGGAGCGGATAACCCGCCACTACTATACCCACCTAGCGATGACGAAAGGCAAACGCCGCTCACTCAGCATGAATTACAATTCTCCGACTTCGATATTGGTTGGCAAGAGAAGCTAACCGATAAACAGTTAGATAAATTTGTTGATGATGGCTGGATGATTATTGACGATGTGTTTGATGATAAAGCGCTACTGGCTTTGCAATCTGAGAGCGGTTTTATTGACTATCGTGATGCCGAGCTGACGGCTGGTATTCGGGTTAGCGATATTCGCGGCGACCGTATTCGCTGGATTACCGAAAACTTCTTTGCAGGCTACTATTATTTGCAAAGCATCAATGCGCTTGCTGCTTTATTCAATCAAAGCTTGTTTGCTGGTATTCGCCATAGTGAGGCACATTACGCTTGTTATCCGGTGGGTTTTGGCTATCAATGGCATAGCGATAACCCGGCTGGACGTGATGAGCGCGTTATCTCGGCGGTATTTTATCTCAATGATGATTGGAGCGATAGTGACGGTGGTACTTTAGAAATTGTCGATAAGCATGGCATTCATCATAATGTCATGCCTGTCGCCAATAGACTGGTCATATTTGATAGCGACCTACAACATCAGGTGCAAATCGCTCATCGTCAGCGTTATTCTATCGCGACTTGGATGCGCCGTGATGGTCTGGTGCCTTTTGTTGAAGACGATATTTAACATTCATCAGCTATTACTTTTACTTTAAATAAGCCTTGTTACTTAGGGACAATGACAATGCATAAAACCTTATTTAGAAGCTTTCTCTTAATTATTAAGCTCCCTCTGATTGTTAGCTGCGAGACGCTTAATCCTCAAGCCCCTACTCAACAACACAATGAGTTCTTTTTTACCTATTATTTGCCAAAATCCACTCCTGAAAAACCTCTAATAATTAATCCGACCGCTCTTACTACTGAATTCAAGTATGAGGATGGGTGTCTACTTGCATTTGATGGAAGCAGATGGATGACACCTGTATTTCCCGAAGGACATGCAATTTTTGATAGTCAGAATAAGACTTTAAAACTATTAGGAACAAGTTATAAAATGGGTAATGTCATTTCTGCAGCTGGCTATGTGCGTGCTTACAACAGTGACAAAGTTGAGAATTATAGTAATACCCCAGCCGAAAAGTGCATTACAGAGTATCTAGCAATATATTACGGCGATTATGAAAAAATTGACTTGGATAAAAACTAAATCTTTCCAGACCTCAAATTATAAACATCAAAACAACATATCTAGGACTGTCATGAGTTTAGAAAATAATAGTAAAACCCATCAACAACAAACCTTAGAATTAAGTATCGCCCTACTTGAGCGTCCATCCGTCACACCAGATGATGATGGCTGCCAAGATATATTGTCAGAACGTCTGCAACAAGCAGGGTTTAACTGTGAGTTTATGTATTACGGTGATAGACAGGCAAAAGGCGAACACGCTGAAGTCAAAAACCTTTGGGCGCGCCGTGGCACCACTGATCCCGTTATTTGTTTTGCTGGTCATACCGACGTCGTACCAACGGGCGATGAGAACAATTGGACCTATCCGCCATTTACGCCAACCATTGCCGATGGTTATTTATGGGCGCGCGGTGCAGCTGACATGAAAACCGGTATTGCAGCCTTTACCGTTGCCGCCGAGCGTTTTGTCGCTAATCATCCTAAGCACAATGGCTCTATTGCGATGCTTATCACCGCAGATGAAGAAGGCCCGTCCATCAATGGCACGGTGAAAGTCATTGAAACCTTAGAAGCGCGTAATGAGAAAATTACCTATTGCCTTGTTGGCGAACCATCAAGTACCGACACCCTTGGCGATATCATTAAAAACGGCCGCCGCGGCTCATTGGGCGCAGAGCTTACCGTCACTGGCAAACAGGGTCATGTTGCCTACCCGCATCTGGCTTGCAATCCGATTCATGCGGCAATGGCGGCGTTAGCAGAATTAACCAATGCCACTTGGGATAACGGTAATGATTACTTCCCTGCAACTTCTTTGCAAATCTCTAATATCAATAGCGGTACGGGCGCAACCAATGTCATCCCTGAAACGCTAAAAGTTATCTTTAATTTCCGCTTTTCTACAGAAACGACGGAAGAAGAATTAAAAGCAAAAACTCATGCTATCTTTGATAAATATTTTGAAAACAATAAAGCCAGTTATGATATCCATTGGAAATTATCCGGTCAGCCATTTTTAACCCCTGAAGGTAAGTTGGTTTCTGCCTGCCAGCAAGCTATTAAATCTGTGACCGATGTTGATACCACGTTATCTACATCCGGCGGTACTTCAGACGGACGCTTTATCGCGCCAACCGGTGCGCAAGTGGTTGAGCTTGGCGTACGTAACGCCACGATTCATCAGGTCGATGAAAAGGTAGAAATAGATGACTTAGGCAGGTTGGCTCAGATCTATGAAGGAATTTTGGAGAATTTGTTGTTAGATTGAAAATTTTTATCAAATATTTGAGGATATGCTGCCATGATTCAATTTAACCCTATGACGCTCGCCTTTACTGTTTTCCTGATTGCGCTATTAAATGGCTGTAACGCCTCATCATACGAACCAGTAAAATCTGAACCTATAGGTACGGTAGTTGAGCAAAAAAAGATTCATATTGATTGGTCAAAAATTGATACTAAATCTGATATTTCTGTCGACAATACACCACGAGATGTCGACTACCCAGACCATATTGTCAGTTTAGCAAATGCCGTTAATAGACCTGTCGCTGATATTTATCGTCATGAAATGGTATATGGTTCAGCAGAGGTACAACAGTTCGTGGAGCAAGTAAAAGCACAACTTGGTCATAGCTATGTTGACATTTACGGTAATGGCGATGGTCTGCCGAAATATTTTATCGTCACGCGACAGAATGTAGTCGCTGACAATTACGAATATGTCATTAAAAAAGGCGAGCTACGCGGCTTTAGCATAGCTATTGAAATATTACCAATAGCGGATAGAAGTCGCGCTCAGATGCTAGATATTTATAATAGCCAAGAAGATATAGAAAAAATTGATAAAATCATCAAAAAGTACGGCGGCGAGATGCAGGGCTTAGGCTTTACGCCTATGGGGTTTAAAATTGTTATCGATACTTACTTTCAGAAGCCTCTAACGACTACGCGCCATACACAAATAGAAAATGAGTTAAAACAGTTAACAGGTGTGAATGTAGAAGTTAGACAAACGGGCAGGTTGATGTTCTAAATTTATTTTTGAAATTATCAGATTGGTGGATTACAAGTTAGCTAACCCACCTTTATACTTAAATAATCTACTCAATCCCAATATAGAGATCTACTTGCCCATACTCTAAATTACCATCAATATAGTGCTCAAAATCGACATTATAAGTGCGAGTATGCTCACAGCTTGGGTCGTTGAAGTACTCCCACGCCTTCTCCCACGCATTCATGACTGTATTAGGCATATTGCCTGTTTCAGAAAAGACTAAGTATTTCCCTGCAGGAATGGCTATTGTTACAAGATTGCTCGTATTAGCGACCGCCCCATTATCCGGCTGCGCCTGCTCATTGTCCACTTCCCAACCAGCGACAACATCAAACGCCCCTACTAAATCAGCACTTTCATAATTGTGGTAGATACCATAAATATCCTGACCTTCAGGCAAATCACCCATGTAGTTTTGATAAAACTTTTGCCATAACCGGCCCAATTTTGCCGTTTCGTGGCTGATTTCAGCGTGATTGGTGGTGCGTACGCTAATACCCTTGCAAGCTATCGCTTCGGGTAGCTCTTTAATTTGTGATGTCATGATGCTGCCTGCCCTGTTGTGCTATGTGATTTTTATTTTATGCGCGATTAAATGAGCAAAACTGCCTTAATCCGCTTCATCAATCCAATTCATTTGAATGGCTTCTAAGATACCCTCATTTGATTTTTGCGGATCATCATCAAAACCTTCTAATTCCGTTACCCAGCGATGCAAATCAGTAAAGCGAATGTACTGTGGATCGGTCTCGGGGAATTTTTCATAAAGCTCAATAGCGATATCTAAGCTGTCTGTCCATTTTAGTTTTTGCGGGGTCATGGTAGCTCCTTAACTGTTATTTATTTTATAGCTTGTATCGAACTGCGGGTCAGTTTGACTTGTTACGCGTCTAATCATTTACTTGGTAACTTACTAACCCCTATCCTATCAAACTTCGCTAACCGTTTATAGACAAGTTCGTTATGCGGTCTTTGTTGCGTTAGCTTTTTGTCTTGTTTCTGCAGACTTAATCGCTACTTGATGCTGATTCCAAGAATCAATGACCTCATTTGTCTGCTCACCTGTCATATCCAATATCTCTGGTGCACATTTGCCCTTTTTATCGGTTAAGACAAATTTGGTCATACCAACACCCATTAGCTGATTTTTTACAAAAAAGCGGCTTTCAAAATAGACGTATTTTTTATCCCAGCCGACAAGCGTACTATTTACCGACATTTTATTCAGGAATTTAATTTCTTTGAGATAGACCATTTCTTGCATGGCAATAATCCAGCCGAGATTTTTAATCCCCTTTTGATGACAGCAGGCCATCAGCCATTTAGTGATGTTTAACTCGATAAAAGACAAGTAGCGATAGTTGGGCAAATGGTCGCGAAAACCCATGTCGTGTGGCAATACGCGATAGTGGCGTACAATTGGTTTGGTTAATGTCTCGACACTTAGGTGTTCATTAGCCGTTTGCTGTTTCAGCTGCTGCTTTAATAAGCTGACCATAATAAAAAAACGTATCAACATGTTCATAAAGGAAGTCTCTGCACGGTTATTATGTATTAATGATGAGTAAATATAGCTTCGATAAAGGCTGCCTACCTTAACGCAAAAAAAGCCACCTCAGTGACTTTTTCGTGAAAATATTATTAGTAGATGATTAGCAATTAATGACCGCCGCCATTGATACTACGTACCATCTCTTCAACCATTTTCTTGGCATCACCAAAGATCATCATGGTTTTGTCCATGTAGAACAAGCTGTTATCTAGACCTGCATAGCCCGTGCTCATTGAACGCTTGATAACCATGACCGTCTGCGCTTTGCTGACTTCTAAGATTGGCATACCAAAGATTGGTGATGATGGATCATCTTTTGCCGATGGATTGACGACGTCGTTGGCACCAATGACTAAAACTACATCGGTACTGGCAAAGTCGGAGTTAATCTCATCCATCTCAAGAATGTCATCATAGGGCACGTCAGCTTCCGCCAATAGTACGTTCATATGGCCTGGCATACGACCAGCGACCGGATGAATGGCAAAACGCACATTGACACCTTCCTCTTTTAACAGCTCATACAATTCTTTGACCGCGTTTTGAGCACGGCCCTGCGCCATACCGTAGCCCGGTACAATCACCACACTGCTGGCATTAGACATGAGGAAACCTGCGTCTTCTGCCGAACCGGCTTTGTAGTTTTTAGGTGCGCCATCATCTGCACCTGTAGCGGCAGCTGTCGTACCCATACCACCAAACAAAACGTTTAGTAGAGAGCGGTTCATGGCTTTACACATGATGTAAGATAAAATCGCGCCTGATGAACCAACGAGCGAACCTGCGATAATCAGCATCGAGTTGCCAAGGGTAAAACCGATACCCGCTGCTGCCCAACCTGAAAACGAGTTCAATAGCGACACAACCACGGGCATATCACCGCCACCGATTGGCGCAATCCACATCCAACCAAATATCACGGCCAATACGGCCATCGCATAAAAAGCTGGCAATGAATCGGTCATAAAATAGACGATACCAAAGCCAATCATCGCGATAAATAAAATTGCTTGTACTGGCTTTACCCAGCTGCCTACTAGGGTTTTTGCCCAACTTTTTGCGGCCAATTTACCAAAGGCGAAAACAGACGCTGAGAAGGTAATCGCACCAATAAAGCAACCGATAAACAGTTCAGCACGGGCGACTGCGCCATGCTGTTGCTCAGTATGCAGTACGGTCGCTAAGGCAATCGCCACCGCCGCCAAGCCTACGAATGAATGCATTAAAGCAACCGTTTCTGGCATTTGGGTCATGGCGACCGTTTTTGCTTTCCACATACCAACGAGTGCACCCAATACCATGGCGCCGATGATTAACCACAGCACAGGACCTTCAGCTAAGAAAAAGGTGGTTGCGACCGCAATTGCCATCGCCACCATACCAAAGCGGTTGCCACGAATGGCGGTTTTTGGACTAGAAAGACCACGCAAGGTTAAGACAAAAAGGATAGCACCGATTAAGTAAAACCAATCCGCATTTGCTGCAATCATATTTGTTAAATCGCTCATGCATCGCCTCCGCTTTCAATCGTCGCAGTTTCAAGCACTGGCGCTTTTTTTACTTTTGGCTTAAACATCGCCAGCATACGCTCAGTCACCGCAAAACCACCAAAGATATTGATACTGGCTAAGAATACCGCAAAGGCACCGAGCAAGCTGGTTGGGGTAAACATCGCGCCGTCAATGGTGACGGTTTGTAGCATCGCGCCGACGATAACGATACTTGATAAGGCATTGGTTACTGCCATCAATGGCGTGTGCAATGCTGGCGTGACGCCCCAAACGACGTAATATCCGACGAAAATAGCGAGCACGAATACCGTGAAAATCGCTACAAACGGTGTGCTACTCATGGCCGCACCCGCTGGCGCTGCCGCTAAAATAGTGGCAATCATCTAATCCTCCTAAAAATTTGTTCGTATCTGGCAAATGTAAGGTAATGAAATTCGAGACTGGTTGTTTAAGGCTTAGCGTTTAGCAAGACGTACTTGATTGTCATGCGTCACCGCTAACGCCCCTTGAATCTCATCATTCATGTCTAAATTCAGTGCCAGCGTTTTCGCTGAAGCGTCGTCTTTAGCTGCAGGAGCCATCAAAGTAGTGATAAAATTAACAAGGTTATTGGCATATAAATCTGAAGACTGCGCCGCCAGTTGTGATGGGATATTGGCTGCCCCGACGATACGTACACTGTTTGGCGTGGTAATGGTTTCATCAGGCACACTGCCTTCGACGTTGCCGCCTGTACCAGCGGCCATATCAATCAGTACTGAACCGGCTTTCATTTTGGCAAGCGTTGCCCCGTGCACCAAGCGCGGCGCGTTACGTCCAGGAATCTGCGCCGTGGTAATGACGATATCTGCGTTGCTCAAGGCTTTATCTACGACAGCAGCCTGATCTTTGATATATTGCTCAGAGGGCGTCCATGCATAACCGCCCGTGGCTTTGGCTTTTTGCGCTTCGTCTTCGCTCATTGGCACGTCAAGCCATTTACCACCAAGCGATTCCACCTGTTCTTTGGCAGCAGGTCGCAAGTCACTAGCTTCAACAACGGCGCCCAAACGCTTCGCCGTCGCAATCGCCTGCAAACCTGCAACCCCGACACCTAAGATAACCACTTTGGCAGGTTTAACCGTACCCGCTGAGGTCATAAACATCGGAAATGGACGCGAGTATTCATTAGCAGCAAGCAATACCGCTTTATAACCGGCAAGGTTGGCTTGCGATGACAATACGTCCATATTCTGCGCACGTGACAAAGTACGTGGCAATAACTCCATCGCAAAGACGGTTGCACCTTTGGCCGCATAAGTATCTAGCTGGCTATTGCGATATGGGTCAAGCATACCAATGACCACTTGACCGGCTGTTAAATGCTCAGTCACCGCTGCTGGCAAATCATTGACGGTAGTAATAATTTGCGCTTGGTTGACGACCTCGGTACTACTATTGGCAATATCAGCACCCGCTGCCTGATACAACTCATCAGCGTAATACGCCGCTTGACCTGCACCTGACTGAATGACGACTTCAAACCCTAGTTTACGTAATTTTTTTACCGCGTCTGGGGTTAGCGCTACCCGTTTTTCACTCGCGCTATCTGCACTAATAACACCAATCTTCATACCGTCTCCTTACTTACGTCAAATGACTATACTCACGTTTAATGACTATCTTTTAACACCCGCAACGCATCTTTAAAAAGCACAGGGGACAAAAAAATCTTTGGTCACGGTTGGTTAAGAACTTAAGACCAAAGATTATCAATTTAATAAATGATAGCTTCTTTGCCATCATGCCTTTTTATTATAGAGATAACATCTGCAAACTTTCATTGTCTAATGATGACCCACAAGTAAAATAAAAAGTTAGGCATTTACACCATCATCATAACTTTTATTGTTATATTAAAAACTTTTATTTTTTCCAAAAGCGCGCAAAGCCTGTAAGCTATTAGCTCACGACAAATATAAAAACCGGCTTAAGATTTGACATATGTCTACGATGACGCTTAAAAATACAAAACCGCTACGACTAAGTCAAGATAAAATACGGCCTAACGTATAATAAGAAAACTTGGCAGCTAGATAGAACACCAACTCATTCACTATAAATAAGGAATAACCATGTATTTTTTACTCTCCCCTGCCAAATCGCTTAACGAAAAAGATGCTGTACCAGTCAATCTCGGCAACTACTATAGTCAGCCCGAGCTGATTGAGCATGCGCAAGTGCTCATGAAAAACTTAAAAGCAAAAGAGCCGATTGATTTGCAAGAGCTGATGAGTATCTCTGACGATTTGGCGCAGCTCAATGCTAAGCGCAATCAAGACTGGGCTTGGAGTGTAAATACTCCCTTTACGGGCGACAACGCCAAACCAGCGGGTTATTTATTTGATGGGGATGTTTATAGCGGGCTTGATATGTATCAGATGGACAAAGATACTGCTATTTACGTTAACGAACACTTGGGTATTTTATCAGGTCTTTATGGCGTGCTAAAACCGCTCGATTTAATTCAACCTTACCGTTTAGAGATGGGCACCAAGCTAAAAAATGAGCGCGGGGATAATCTTTACGAATTTTGGGGCGAAGAAGTGACTAAAACAATCAATGCGCGCATGGCAGATAGTGAGGACAAAGTTTTAATTAATCTTGCTTCTAATGAATACTTTAAGGTAATAAAAAAGAAAGCACTAAATGCACAAATCATCACGCCAAGATTTGAAGATGAGAAAAATGGTCAATATAAAGTGATTAGTTTTTATGCCAAAAAAGCACGCGGACTGATGGTGAAATACGCAGCGGATAATAAGCTGACCAACGCAGAGCAGCTAAAGCAGTTTGATTTAGCAGGCTACTATTATGTCGATGAGCTGTCTGACGATAAAACGTGGGTGTTTCGTCGGGATGAAGCAAGTCAGTAGTCTTCAAACAAACAAATAATTTGCATAAAAAAACCCCGATAAGCTTAGCCTATCGGGGTTTTGTTTCAACTAGGTTTAACAAGTACGTTATGACAAAGTCATACTTCTAGCGAAAAGCGACTTGTCTATACAGACGCGCAGAAATAGTACTCATCATATATTCCGCGCGTCTGACAAAGAAAATAGAAAAATCGCTTTGTAGCAGAAGTAAAATTACATCATACCGCCCATGCCACCCATACCGCCCATGCCACCGGCAGCACCCATGCCAGCCATACCGTCATCACCTTGCGGTAAGTCAGTAATCATGACTTCAGTCGTAAGCATGAGACCTGCTACAGATGCGGCGTTTTCTAGTGCTGAACGTGATACTTTTGCTGGATCAAGGATACCCATCTCTAACATATCACCGTATTCGCCAGAAGCTGCGTTGTAACCGTAGTTACCGCTACCGCTCTTGACTTCGTTAACCACAACTGAGGCTTCTTCGCCTGAGTTGGTCACGATTTGACGTAATGGCGCTTCCATCGCACGGCGAAGGATTCTAATACCCGCATTTTGGTCGTCATTATCGCCACGTAGCTCAGACAATGCATTCATCGCACGAACGAGGGCAACGCCGCCGCCAGGGACAACGCCTTCTTCAACCGCTGCACGAGTCGCATGTAGCGCATCATCAACGCGGTCTTTTTTCTCTTTCATTTCAGTTTCAGTTGCTGCACCAACTTTGATAACGGCAACGCCGCCAGCAAGTTTTGCCATACGCTCTTGCAGCTTTTCTTTATCGTAGTCAGACGTTGATTCTTCAACTTGACGCTTGATAGATTCAACACGGTTTTCGATGTCCGCTTTATTACCAGCGCCATCAACAATTACGGTATTTTCTTTACCGACAGTGACTTTTTTAGCCGTACCCAATTGCTCTAAAGTAGCAGTCTCTAGGCTTAGACCAATCTCTTCAGAGATAACCGTACCGCCAGTTAGCGTTGCGATATCTTCTAGCATGGCTTTACGGCGATCGCCAAAACCTGGTGCTTTAACCGCACAAGTTTTTAGACCACCACGCATGTTGTTTACAACTAAAGTAGCCAATGCTTCGTTTTCAACGTCTTCAGCAATGATCAGCAACGGCTTGCTTTGCTGCATGACTTGCTCAAGTAATGGCACGATTTCGCGGATATTGCTAATTTTTTTGTCAACAAGCAAGATGTAAGGGTTTTCAAATTCAGCGGTTAAGCTGTCTTGCTTATTGGCAAAGTACGGGCTGATATAACCACGGTCAAACTGCATACCTTCAACCACTTCCAAGGTATCTTCAAAGCTTGAACCTTCTTCAACCGTAATAACGCCTTGCTTACCAACTTTTTCCATCGCTTGGGCAATCAGCTCACCAATTTTGGTATCTGAGTTGGCAGAGATAGAACCCACTTGGGCAATCGCTTTTGAATCATCAGCTGGGGTTGATAGCTCGTGGATTTGCTCAACCGCTGCACGTACCGCTTTATCGATACCGCGCTTAAGATCCATTGGGTTCATGCCAGCAGCAACTGACTTCATGCCCTCAACCAAGATTGATTGTGCCAATACGGTTGCAGTCGTTGTACCATCACCAGCAACATCGTTGGTACGGCTAGCCACTTCACGGACCAATTGTGCGCCCATGTTTTCAAATTTGTTTTCAAGCTCGATTTCTTTAGCAACCGAAACACCATCTTTCGTGATGGTAGGTGCGCCAAAAGATTTATCGATAACCACGTTACGACCTTTCGGGCCTAAAGTTACTTTTACCGCATTTGCTAGAACGTTTACGCCGTCCATCATTTGTTTACGGGCATCAATGCCGAATTTTACGTCTTTTGCCATGTTAAATTACTCCACTATTATAAGTATGAGAATGCAATGAAAGGTTTCAATGATATTTTTTATAAATGCTCTTGGGTATAACTGTTGTTGGCCAAAAATCGTTAGCCAAAATTTCCCTATTGGCAATTAGCCTTCTAGCACACCCAGTACGTCTGATTCTTTCATAATCAATAGCTCTTCGCCGTCAACTTTTACCGTTTGACCCGCATATTGACCGAACAAGACTTTATCGCCAACTTTTACATCTAACGCGCGAGTTTCACCGTTGTCACGAATCTGACCGTTACCGGTTGCTAGCACTTCACCTTGAGACGGTTTTTCTTGAGCTGAACCAGGAAGCAAGATACCACCAGCCGTTTTTGTTTCTTCTTCGATACGGCGGACGACAATACGGTCATGTAAAGGACGAATATTCATCGATACGACTCCAAAATTTGGTTAGTTAACATAAAGGTTTATTTGAATGAATGATCTCAATACCAAGATCTAGCAGAATGTCTGCTTAAAAACAGCATTCTTTAGATAAGCTTTGAGCTTGTATCAGAAAGTGGGGGCAAAGCAATTTTGCTTCAAGTGTAAAGCCCAAAAATTTACAAGAATTTTGCACATCCTTACCTATGCAAGCACTACTGAGAATGATAAATAGTCCATTGATTAAATTGCACGCTATTAAAGGCTTTGGGATTGTTATAAAACAACAAGCCTTCCATCAAATAATAAGGAGAAAATGAGCGCTTATAAATGAAGCTTTTAGCGGTATCAGCCAATTAACTTCCATATTTCTCACCAAGCTTACAGCAAGTTACGGCCTGTGCCCGCTTTAGCAAAGCCAGCAACATTAACTACAATAGCCTAACGCTTCACTTTGTCCCTGCCCTTGAAAATGTAACAGAGTATGACAATATATAAGGGTGAGCACATAACAATCCCTATAAATAATAGTTAAATAAAATACAGTAGCTTTAATCGAAGCTGCGAATACAGCTTGAAACCAAATTAAGGAATATCCATGAGTTTTTTATCACAAAATAAACAATCCCTAACAACCTATTCTAATAACCCGAAACGCAGCAATTCTAAAATTTTAACCGCCTTAACGACTGGCGTGAGCATTGCTGCGATTGGAGCTTTAAGTATGACCGCACCTACCCTTGCCAGCGCCAAGAGCGTTGAGCCCTCAAGCGCGAACTATAGTTTCACCATTGAAGATAAATATAAAGGCACGGCCACCCGTACGTTGAATAAATCTGGTAATACGTGGAAATACAATGTCAATGCTCGCGTTGCTGGGGTTGCCACCGCCGCGCAAAATAGTACCTTTACTATCAACGGTAATAATGTGGTGCCGACCCAAGCCAGCACCACTTATAAACTATTGGGCGTTGGTCGTACGCACAAATTGGACTTTAATCCAAGCAGTAAAAAGGTAGTAAGTAACTATCGCGGCAAGTCGACGACGATGAATATGGCGCAGCAAGCCTTTGATGATTTGAGCCTTGAGGTGCAAATTCGCCAAGATTTATTAAACGGTAAATTCTCTGGCAACTATTACATGGCGAAAAAAGACAAAATTGAGAAAACGCCTTTTAAAAAATCAGGCAATACTAAAATCACCGTACCAGCTGGGACGTTTGATACCGTGCGTGTCGACCGCGTGCACGATGACAATAGCCGCTCGACCAGTTTTTGGTTGGCGCCAAGCTTAGATTATCTGCCAGTTAAAGTCAGTCAAATTAACGATGGTAAAAAGATGGACTTAGAATTAACCAAAGTTAATTAAGCCCTTATCTTTGTATAAATGGTTAACGTAAAAAAGCGGCGCTCCAATTAGAGCGCCGCTTTTTTGTTATCCGTATAAAACTGTCTATGAGAATTTTAGCGAGAACGTGGCTGTTTAACGACATTGTTCATTGACGGTAGGCGTTTTAACAAGATAAATAACCAGACGTTGATGGTAAATAATAATACAAAATCAAGCAAATAGACCATTATCTCCGCCCAACTACTGCCATAAATGCGGGTAAATAACACCACCCCACTCGCGCCAAGATAAACCAAGGTAAACATACTGTCTATCAATAGCGCATAAGGCGAACGCCCGCGTAACATCGATGGCGTCAAGACCAGCGCCGGTAGCAACCATAATGCTTGCCAAGCGATACCACCAACGATATCGGGACGACTAGGATTAAAGACGCTGATTAAAATCGGCAATGCCAATAATCTAAACGCCAGCCAAACCAACCACGTCACCATCAAACGCTGACGTATGGGCGCTATCGGCTTTTGCGCATTAACTATCTCAGGCGTTTTTGCTGCGGGCGTATCGATATTACTGTCCTGCTTGGAGTGATTAATAGCCATGAGAGATATGTATTTCCTAATTGATAACAGCAAGCGGCAATAGTTAGAGGTCAATTCACTAGATAGTAATTAACGCTTCCAATTGGCTTGCGCTAAGGCAGACGCGGTAATTGCCAAACGCCGACCTTGGGCAATCGCCAGCTCGCGCTCATCTGCCGATACCGGTTGGTCGTGTAACGCGCCGCTGACATGACTTGCGCCATAAGGCGAGCCACCACGCTGCGTTCTATTTAACGCAGGCTCAGCATAAGGGACGCCCACAATCATCATGCCATGATGCAATAGCGGCATCATCATCGTCAGCAAGGTCGTTTCTTGTCCGCCGTGCATCGAACCGGTAGCCGTGAATACCGCAGCGGGTTTATTTTGCAGATTGCCAGCCAGCCATAGGGTGACGGTATTGTCCCAAAAATACTTCATCGGTGCGGCCATATTACCAAAGTGCGTCGGACTACCAAGGGCAAGCCCGCTACAATCTTTTAAATCATCCATGGTGCAATAAAGGTCGCCTTCATCAGGAATGGCAGGCTTAGTTGCAGTGGTTTCAGGCGCGACGGTCGGCACCGTACGAATACGCGCCGTCATCCCAGCGTCTTCAACACCTTGAGCAATGGCATATGCTAATGTCTTAGTCGTACCATAATTTGAATAATAAAGCACCAAAACATAAGGGGCGGTCTGACTCATTAGCAAAACATCCTTACAAAATTGTTAAAATAAAATGTCAAAGGCGCGTCAACCATACTATGAATGACCCGCATGAATAATAGATGTGCACATTATGCCCGAGTCATGCACTGACAGCAAACAAAGCCCATTTAGCAATGGCGTTTTGTAGATGCTATAGACAACCATATAAACCAACGCTGACTCAGTGCATTTTGACACAATTCAATGGCAGATTCTGCACGCTTACTTTTGTTACACTATTCGCACTCTTATTGCCGTTAAATGGTTGTCATGGAAAATTTATTAAAAAAAATCCCTTTTTTACACCAACGTTGGTTTCAGTTTCTCCGTTTTTTGACGCGGCACTTTTTTGAAGACAACTGCCAACAAAAAGCCGCCTCGCTAACTTATACGACGCTATTATCGATTGTACCTATCTTAACGGTACTATTGATGATTTTGTCGTCAGTGCCAGCGCTTGCGTCGGTCAGAGCGCAGATTTATGAAGTGATATATAGCAACTTGTTGCCGCAATCGAGCTTGCAGGTCAGCAAATATATCAATAACTTCGCTGAAAAGTCATCTAATCTGACCATCATCGGTTCGATGGTATTGTTTTTTACCACCATCATGACTTTGACCACCATTGAGCGCGCTTTTAACCAAATCTGGCGGGTAGAAAACCGTTCTGGCGGCATGAAAAGTATTCTGCGCTACTGGACGATTGTGACGTTAGGTCCACTGATTCTAGGCACAGCATTTATTGTCTCAAGTACGGTGCAAAGCTTAAGTTTCTTAAACCGACAAATCGCCGGCTACGGTATCGACTGGTCGTTTTGGATTCAAGTCGTCTCTATTGCGGTCACGGTGGCTGGTTTTATCAGTATGTACTGGTTTATACCCAAAGCGCGTGTCCCTGCAAAAAATGCGGCGATAGCGGGTGTCTTTGTGGCGATTATTTTTGAGTTAATGAAGAATCTTTTTGGTACGGTCATGGCGAATTTTACCAGCTACGAGGCCATTTATGGGGCGTTTGCCGCGCTGCCAATCTTTTTATTATGGATCTATCTGTCGTGGAATTTGATTTTGCTCGGCGTTGAGATTAGTTATACCTTGACCATTTTTGAGACCGAAGAGGTTTATCCGCGCCACCCGCTCCTAAGTTTGCTCGATATGTTAAATCTCGTTTATACCCATCATTTAAAAGGCGAAGCGGTGAGCGAGCAAGCGCTGCGTAATGTCCTAGGGCGCAAAGAGCTGCCGAAATGGTATACCTATATTAACTATCTACAAGACAGTAATCTTATCACCATGACCGAAGAAGAAGATTATGTGCTGAAAAAAGATTTGAGCAAAATGACCTTGTGGGATTTTTATCGTACTCTGCCTTACCCTTTGCCTATCAAAGATGAGCTTGATGAGATGAGCATCGAAGACCAAAAACCTTGGCTGAGCTTATTGGTTGATCGCTTTGAAAATACAGAAGCCTATGCCAAACAGCAATTGGCTTTACCATTAAACATGATTTTCGCTCATAGCGAACCCCGTAAAAAATCTGAGGAAAATGCAGCAAATTCAACTAAAAATACTCGCTCTAAACTCTTTAGAAAATCTAGTGAGGCAACCCCTAACCACCTATCTAAAAAAAATAAAGATAGGGATAACGTCACGCCGGACTTTGATCCTATCGCTTATGATAAAGACAGCGACGTAGAATGCGATGAGAATAACAATGAAATTCTCATTCCTAAAGATATTGGCGACAATAAAGTCTCTAGCTCTGAACCTAGAGTAGGAAAAAGAGACGATATTATTACGGAAGCAGATAAGCCTATAATAAAGTAAGCTTATGTTAAGTAAGCTAACTATCATTTTTTATCTTCGTTACAACATATAAATAAGCTCCTATCATAGGGGCTTATTTTTTACTAAATTTTTAAACGATCCTATTTATATGGTAAGGTAATTCCTTTTAGGCTTCGTTATTTAGTGAGGCAATAGCACGGCTTTTTTCAATAAAACTTGTTTAGTTTTTAGGTCATTTTTGGAGCGCACTATATTGGATAAACACCCTAAAAATGGCTGGCTTAAGTCGCTATTACTCTCCCTCATGCACAGGTTAAAGCAATTTGCCCAGCTCTGGTCGCTACAAACGCTACTGGATCTCCCCGATCGCCTAAAAAATCTGTGGCAGCAGCTCATTGGTTCTTATTGGTTTATTCCCAGCGCTTGTGTGTTAGTGGGTATTCTACTCGCGCCCATATTGGTCACGATTGATGAACATTTTGACCGCGAGACGGTTAGAGAGCTAAGCTTCGCCTTTACCGGCGATGATGAGGCTGCCCGCGCTATCATGACCACCATTGCTGGTGCCGTACTCGGTGTCGCTGGGACTACTTTTTCAATTACCATTGCCGTATTATCGATGGCGTCTTCGCAATTTGGTCCGCGACTGCTGCGTAATTTTTTGACCGATACGCCCAATCAGTTTGTTTTAGGCGCGTTTATTGGCACCTTTAGCTATAGTTTATTGGTATTAAAAGCGATCCATAAATACGATGTTGCCTTTGGTGTGCCGCAATTGGCTGTGACCTTTGGTATTATCATGGCGATTATTTGCGCTTTATTGTTGGTGTATTTTGTGCAGCATATGGTGCATGCGATTCAGGCATCGCATGTGATCGAAGGCGCCAGTAATGAGGCGATTAAAAATATTCACTACTGGTATAAAGACCGCTGTGATATCAAGCATCAACGTGATGTTGTGCATCAGGATGTCGAACAGTTTCACACTTGGTCTGCAACGCCGATTTATGCGCCAAGCTCGGGATATTTACAGCAAATCTATCTTAAGTCACTGGTAACTCTGAGCCAAGATTATGCAGGCGTGGTGCAAATTAATGCCAATCTTGGTAATTTTGTCACTGATAGAAATATTATTGGCTATTTTTATCAGCGCCCAGCCAACCATCCAGACAATCGCCAGCAGACCAACACGCCAAAACTTGCTATTGTGCCGCGCGCCCCAGATAGCTTGTTTTGGCAGCGCTTTGCTGGTTGTATCCGTATTGAGCAGCGCCTAAGCCATTCTAACGATATCGCTTATAGTTTAGGACAAATGACCGAAATTGCGGCACGCGCCCTCTCTCCAGGAATTAACGATCCCAAAACTGCGGTCAATTGCGTACAGTCTTTGACCAGCTGCCTTAGCATCATGATGCGTCGTCAGCCGCCAAGCCCCTATCATTTTTATATACCAAGTCCAGACAAGTCGACTTCAAAGCAATCAACACCAAATCAATCAACCTCAAAGCAACCTGCGCCAGATAAAGCAAACTCGGAAAGCAGCACTATTGAAAACGTAAGTCATGAACCACGCGACGCCATATTAGCCGTCGTGACTCATACCCCTAAAATATCCGACTTTATCGATACATCGCTTGGCGAGATACGGCGTTACGCGACCGCAGACTTGATGGTGTTAAAGGCGCTTTGTCAGGCAATGGTAGACCTTAATTATGCCAAAGTTAATAATGCTCAGCAGCAAACGTTACTACATGAGCTGACATTGATTGAACGTGCGGGACAAGACAATCTTAGCTATCAAGCCTTGGTCGACGACCTAAGCGCCATGTGTGCGCAGGCCAAGCAGTTTATTCTCAGCGACAATGACCAACACCAATACTTTGCTTATGTCGCTAAGTTCGATGCTCATATTCATCAAGCTCTACAAACGCAATCAAGATAGCGTTTAAAACGATCTTTATTACTAAAAATAAGTTTGTCATTCATAACTGGTAAGCCAGCACAAAAATAACTAAAATAAAACCCCGTTAATCCTCCTAAGTCCTAAAATTGGGACGACTTTTTATCATTATTTGAGACCTTTTTATGGCCCCTACCAGCAGCTTGACCGTACTAGAAATCAGCGCTATTTTTTTATCGATTACTGCCTTATTAACTTATGTCAATCATCGCTTTATCGGCTTACCAACGACTATCGGCGTGATGGTTATCTCCATCCTATTATCTATCGGCGCGATATTTTTGGGCTTTTTAGGTTTTGATCAGCTGATTGATTACGAAGTGAGCTTATTAGAACAGCTTGATTTTACCGAAGTCTTATTGGACGGCATGCTGTCTATGTTGCTCTTTGCGGGCGCGCTACACGTCAATATTGGCGATTTAAAACGTTATAAACTGCCCATCGGTATCCTTGCTTGTATTGGCACCATCGTATCAGCACTATTAATTGCCGCTGCTCTGTACTTTATGCTGCCGCTATTTGGTTTTGGCCTGCCGTTTTTGTGGTGTTTATTATTTGGCGCTTTGATATCACCGACCGATCCAATCGCTGTGATGGGTATTTTGGCCTCAGCTGGCGCACCAAAAAGCATTGAAACAGTCATTGCGGGTGAGTCGCTATTTAATGATGGTATCGGCGTGGTTATTTTTGTCCTGCTGCTCGGTATTTTATCCAGTGGCGATATCCCAACGGCCAATTATGTTGCCCATACCTTAGCCATTGAAGCTGGTGGCGGTATAGTCTTTGGCTTAGTGCTCGGCACAGTTTTGTATTATATGCTCAAAAGCATCGACAGCTACCAAGAAGAGGTGTTATTAACGCTAGCAGGCGTCATAGGCGGCTACGCACTCGCCAGTCATTGGCATTTATCAGGGCCACTTGCGATGGTGATGATGGGCCTAATGGTTGGTAATCGTGGACGGGCACTAGCGATGAGTGATAAAACGCGGCATTATATTGATTTATTTTGGGAATTAATTGATGAGATTCTTAACGCCATTTTATTTGTCTTGATTGGCTTAGAGGTTGTCATGATTGCGTATTCGGGCAACTTATTTATCGCTGCTGGTTTGACCATTGTTATCGCCCTAGTTGCGCGCTTTATCGTCGTTGGTATGACCACCAAAACCTTTCATCGTCAGCTTGATTTGCCAAAAGGCGCGTGGAAAGTGCTGACATGGGGCGGATTGCGCGGTGGCATTTCGGTTGCTTTGGTGTTGCAGCTGCCAGCAGGCGGCGAGCGCGATATTTTATTGGCGCTGACTTATGCGGTAGTGATATTCTCTATTTTGGTACAAGGTTTGAGCGTTGGTAAAGTCGCCAAAAGCATTCGTACCGACGAGAAATTCGCAGAGATATAAGCTTTACATAGTTTTCATTTAGCCGTTTTAGTAAAAGAAATGCCAGTATAAGTATCATCGCTTATACTGGCTTTTTTAGGTCTATTGAACCCGTGTATTGGTTTGTATCACAGCCTAGTTATATCAAACCTTTTCGCTTCATATTGCGATAAACCACGATCACGATAATAATATTTGATATTAAGATGGCAAGTTTAAACCAGTCAAATGGGCTAGCAAACAAATAATAAAGCTCAATAGGAATAAATATTCCGTAGCCCAATACTCCAAACCAATATGCCCAAGTTTTATCTTGCCACAAACCATAGGCTTCAAGAAAGCGCAAACTGGCATAGGCAAAAATGAGCAATAAAAATACTGGCCAATTTTTGCTTGCCTGCTGCGCTATGCGTACCGCACTATCAACTTGTGGTGCTAGTAGTTGCCCAAAGACTTGCTGCCAAGACGCAGTCGCTGTCGTTAGCCAATGCTCAAGGTTACTATGCCAGGACCATAAAGCCCCCGCCCCTAATAGTGCCCCAATACCTTTGACCATCTCATAGATTGCCACCGCCTTGATCGATTCGCTAGAGGTACTAGCGCCACTGCGCGGTGTATGCGGCTGGCTGGTTAAATCTTGGTTATTATCCTTCGAGGATGGTAGCAGACTGTCATCCTGTCTGGGCAAATTAGGCAAAGAAAGTCTCCACCACACGGCCCTGCAACTGCTCATTAAAGAACGGCGTATTTTTACCATTTGACAGCATGGTTTCTGTGGTTACTTGCCACTCAAGATTAGGATCGACCAACACCGCGCCGCCGATACTTGCATACTGCTCATTAATGCCCGCAATTTTTGCTGGGTTCAGACAGATTTTATCGACCAGTTGCTCAAGCGTTAATACTTCATCGCGTACCAACTGACATGCCAGCGCCATAAAGGTGTCAAAGTTTGAGATACCGGGCGTACTCTCAGCAAAGGGTGCTTTTTTAGCGGTACTGTTTAGCGGCTCATGGTGACTGCAAATCGCATCAATTGTGCCGTCTTTTAGCCCGCGGCGAATGGCTTGCTGATCGGTATTACTACGCAGCGGTGGTAGCACATAGGCTTGGGCATTAAAGCCTTTTAAATTATCATCGGTGAGATACAGCTGATGCATCGCCACATCGCAAGTCACTGGCAGACCTTTGTCTTTCGCCCAGCGCATCAGCTCAATCGAAGACTTACAAGATAATTGACTAAAATGTGCGGCAATACCTGTTTCTTCTACCATCAATAACTGTGTCGATAAAGCAACCGTTTCCGCAATCCAAGGAATCCCTTGTAAACCATGATATGAGGCGATATAACCTTCATGTGCCACGCCATCACCAGACAAACTTGGCTCGTCAGGATAAAAGAATACTTTCATGCCAAAAGTCGCCGCATACTCCAAAGTACGCAGTAACACTAAGTCATTACCAAAAGGTCGACGCGCATTAGAAACTGCGATACAGCCGCCTTTTTTCAGACCAGCGATATTTGATGGTCGCTCGCCTTCTAAGCCTGCGGTCAGCGCTCCTAAAACATGCAAATAAATACCACCATCACTCAGTGCCCGCTCACGCAAGCCTTTTAATAGCGAGCCATTTTCTAAAATGGGGTTGGTATCGGGTGGAATCACCACGTGCAAAAAACCATTGCCACGGGCCGCCCGCCCTTCTGACTCTAACGTACCGTGTTGTTGTTGACCTGGTTCGCGTAAGCGGGCGCATAAATCAACCAAGGGTGGCAGCAGCCACATTTCGCGCTCTGACTCAAGAGAAGCCAGCTTATCGGTTACTGTGCTTGGTAGCGCGTCTTTAAATGCTTGAGGAAGATGGTTAATTATCGGTGTATCCGTATTTAACGTAGTAGACATGAGCGTTATTACCGTATCAATAAAATGAGATAAATAAATATAAAACAGTGCAGCAGAGTATTATTGACTCGCAGCTTGATGCGCGCGCTGACCTTCCATTGCCAGTGACAATACTGCCATGCGGATCGCAATGCCATTGTTTACCTGCTTCAAAATCACAGACTGGTCACCATCGGCAACGCTTGAGGCAATCTCAACCCCGCGATTCATTGGTCCTGGATGCATCACCAACGCATCGGGTTTAGCCAGTGCTAGGCGTTCAGGCGTAATACCATAGTGTTTATAATATTCACTCGACGACGCCAGCAGCGGCGAGCCGATACGCTCATTTTGTATTCTTAATCCCATAATGACATCACAGTCGGTGACGCATTCGTTCATATCTTCATAAACTTGCACGCCAAAACGCTCAATACCTTTGGGTAATAAGGTACGCGGCGCACAGACACGAATATCTTTGACGCCTAAGGTTTGCAGCGCACTGATATCTGAGCGCGCGACCCGTGAATGCTTAATATCGCCGATGATGGCTACGGACAATTCTTCAAACGGGCGCGGTGCTTCACGGTGAATGGTGAGCATATCGAGCATACCTTGCGTCGGATGCGCATGCCAGCCATCACCGCCATTAATGATAGCAATATCAGGCGTCACTTCGGTTGCCATAAAATGCGCCGCCCCTGACGCTGAATGCCGTACCACAAAAATATCCGCTGTCATCGCTTGTAGATTCCACAGGGTATCGCGCAAGCTCTCGCCTTTTTTGGTACTAGAGCGCTCAATATCGATATTGAGCACATTGGCACCGAGACGCTTTTCAGCGACTTCAAAGGTGGTGCGCGTGCGCGTTGACGGTTCAAAAAACAAATTCATCACCGTATAGCCTTCAAGCTCAGGACGATTAATCAGTTGCCCATTATCATCAAAAAATGTCTCTGCTTTGGCAATAATTGCCTGCAATTGCGCTTTACTTAAACCCTCTACCCCTAAAAAATGGCGGATACTGCCATCATTATTGAGCTGCGGACGACTGAGCGAGGCGTTGAGCTTTTGATGAATGGTCTCAGGATCAAACTTGGCATAATCAGTCGGCGAAACGGTTGGTGTTGAGCGACTATCGATAGAATTTGACATAATGGCACATCTTTATTGTTAGGTTATATGAGGTGATTATCATTATTTAGGCGTTTTACGCTCGTTAAGCACACAGACAAGGACATTTTGGCACTTATTTGCTACAATTTAGCGCAATGACAAACAACCTTAAAAGGTAGCTTTTGGCGTCTTATTGAGCAATGGCTCTAGACATATAGCAAACCTTATCAAAAGCCACTTATTAACACCATAAATAAATAATCTTAGCGCTAGTGTAGCTGATTTTGTGGTCAGGACAAAGACGCCTTATTGGGTATTTAAAAATTTGCCAAATTTAGGCAGATTACATGTGGCCTAATCGTCTCTCAAAATTTTATATAATTTTTACTCTCATTTGTCTTATTTTTAAAAGTATTCATTTCAATACTATCTATTTTAACAGCCTTTATCAGGAAGCATTATGACAACCTTAGCAAATTATCTAAACGCTCATGCAAGTAATCCAGCACTTAATGACGTGATTACCACTGTTACTGATGTCGGTAAAACCATCTCGCAGTTATTGAGAAAAGGGGCATTAGCAGATATCTTAGGTGAAGCAGGCAACCAAAATGTCCAAGGTGAAGAGCAGAAAAAACTCGACGTCTTAGCTAACGATTTATTATTAGAGGCGTTGGCAAACAACACGCATTGTGCAGGCGTTGCCTCAGAAGAGCTCGACGATGCTACCCCTGCTAATGCTGATGGTAGCTTGCTCGTATTGTTCGATCCGCTTGATGGCTCATCAAATATTGATATCAATATGGCCGTCGGTACCATCTTCTCTATTTTGCCCTACCAACGCCAAGGTCAAGTCAGTGAAAATAGCGATTTTTTACAAGCGGGTAATCAACAGCTAGCCGCCGGTTATTTGCTATATGGCACCTCTACGGTACTGGCATTAACCATTGCCGATAATGTCGTGATGTTTAGCTTAGACCCTGATAGCAATGTCTATGTGCTGATAGAAGAAGATGTCCAGATTGATGTAGATACTAGTGAATACGCTATCAACGCTTCAAACTATCGCTATTGGCAAGCGCCTATGCAGCAATATATCAACGAGCTCATCGCTGGCAAGACCGGTGTGCGCGGCCGTGACTTTAACACGCGCTGGGTGGCAGCGATGGTCGGTGATGTACATCGTATTTTATGTCGCGGCGGTTTATTCACCTATCCGTTTGACACCAAAGATGCCAGTAAAGCCGGCAAGTTACGCTTGATGTATGAAGCCAATCCGATGAGCTTATTGATTGAGCGCGCGGGCGGTGCTGCTACCGACGCGGTGCAGCGTATCTTGGATATAGAACCAACTGATATTCACCAACGTGTCCCTGTGGTACTTGGCAGTAAAAACGAAGTCGATTACGTTAAAAATCTACATTTAAAACATACTGATAAATAAATCACTTGCACCCAATTTGATAATAATCGGCATATAGCGGCATAAATGATCGCCTTTACGCTGATTATTCAAACTCTTCATATTTTTTAAGCGATCCATTATGGTAGCAAATCCAACCGAGCTGATTACCTCAGATAAAAATACCAGTATCAAGTTGGTTAAAGGCTTATTGACACAAGCGCGCCAGCGTACGAAACAAGGTCAGACCGTCATCGAGGGCGTACATCTTATCGATGCCGCCCTGCGTAGCGATTACCCATTTGTGCAAATATTGCTGTCTGAATCGGCACATCAACATCCCGAAGTTCAGCAGCTTTTGACGCGCTTGCCGACTTATACACCTATTTTGACTTTAGCAGATAGTCTGTATGAAGGTATTCGTAGTTTGGGTACTGGCATCGATATCATGGCGCTGATTAACATTCCAACGCCTAGTATTAAAGCCATCAATGATGACTGCTTGATTCTGAACGATGTCCAAGACAGCGGCAATGTCGGTACGCTACTGCGCACGGCGGCGGCGGTTGGCATTAAAAATATACTTTGTACCAGTTCAACAGCGCAAGCGTGGTCACCAAAAACGCTCAGAGCAGGTATGGGCGCACAGTTTGCCCTTACCATTTATGAAGGGTTAAGCGTGCAAGATATTTTAGATTATGTACAAACGCCACTATTTGCCACCAGCTCACATACCGATACGGTCATTTATCAACACGACTTAAAAAAACCTATTGCTTGGATTATGGGACATGAAGGCCAAGGTGTGTGCGACGAGCTAATGCAATGCGCGACCCCTATTGCCTTGCCGCAGCCTAATGGGCAAGAAAGCCTGAATGTCGCTATCGCAGGGTCATTGTGCTTGTATGAGACATTGCGACAAAGGGAATATAGCTAATATTGTGGTGTAATGGACAAAATTCATGCTAAAAAGTAGAAGGTAGTCGCTAATGGACATAATTCATGCTATTTGAGTGACTTTGACCCTAAAAAGTCTTTAATAAACCGCAACTTACGCTGCTC
>NZ_LXWA01000060.1:0-27052 GCF_001652315.1 Psychrobacter sp. SHUES1
CTCACGCCATCGTAGTGTCACGGGGTTTATCACAAACTTGCTGTCAGGTTTAATTGCTTATTGCTGGTTTCCCTATAAACCCACCATCAAAAACATGCCTCAGCAGGGACAGGTAGCCACATTGTAAATAGTATCAATGAGTTACAATGTGGCTTATCCCGAACTGGGGTTAAATAATAAAATAATACCGAGTACTAATCCCAAATAAAATGGGGCTAGTAGCCAACGGCTATTAAATATGATTTTCTCTAATCTTTGCTCAGTTTTCTTTAGCATAGGGATCTCTTAAGGTTTTCGATGGTATTAATTACAAGGCTTAATATGATGACAATCACATTATTGGTAATCGCAAATGCATTAATCATGCTTTCAAGGCTGAATGGGAGGTTAAGGACTTCAAAATATAGAAAATAATAATACCTTTCCTCATAATTGCGCTGGTTGCTTATGCTACTATAAAACTGAGCCTTCTATTGCTCAATTTTTTATGCCCATTTTTCTTAACGATTACTCTAACTTTTATAAGGAAAGACACTGATGTGGTTGGCAATACTTGCAGTAGTCGTAGGACTAGCAATTTTGGTATGGAGTGCTGATGTTTTTATTGATGGTGCCGTCGCTTTAGCTAATAAGTTGAATGTACCCAGTTTTTTGATTGGTGTCATCATTCTAGGTTTAGGTACTTCAGCACCAGAGATGATAGTGTCCATGTTAGCTGCTTTAGAAGGTAGCCCTGAGCTAGCATTGGGTAATGCTTATGGTTCTAACATTGTTAATATCGCCTTAGTATTAGGCGCAACGGTATTGATAAGTCCAATTATTATCCGAAAAAGTATTATCAATCGTGATATGCCCTTACTACTGTTGGTGACGGCAGTAGCTGCTTGGCAATTAAGCGATGGCGTCTTAAGTAATACCGACGGTATAGTATTAATAGTACTTCTAGTCGTTGTCTTAGGCATACAAATCATCTTGAGCCTGCGTGAAGGCAACCACGAACATGAAGGCGATACTGTAGAAGAAACTGCAAAAGCTGAACACAGTATGGCGCAAGGTTTAGGTAGGTTGTTTCTTGGTTTGCTCGTATTAATACTAAGCTCGCGCGCTATCGTTTGGGGCGCTATCGAACTTGCTACTTTATGGGGCTTGAGTGAGCTTATCATTGGTCTCACTATCGTCGCTATCGGTACGTCACTGCCTGAATTAGTTGCGAGCTTGTCGGCCGCACGTAAAGGCGAGCATGATATGGCTTTGGGTAATATTATAGGCTCTAACGTTTTTAATACTTTAGGAGTCGTAGGTGTAGCAGCACTCATTGCGCCTATTACTCCGAGTAGCATTATTCTGTCGCGTGATATATTAGCGATGGGTCTCTTAACCTTACTACTGTTTGCGATGTGCCTATTTGCATTTAAAACCAAGCGTGCATTCGGTCGTACTTCTGGCACCACCTTAGTACTATTTTTCGTCGGCTATACTGTCTGGTTAATTCAGACGGTCAGTATGTAGCAAGTTACTAATAATCACATACGTTTGATTCGACAGTTTACAGTTTCTAATAATTCGTCATAGACTTTCATGTAATTACCTAGGCATCTTCAAGGGTTGCCAGTTCAACATCGTTCACACCAGACCAGCTCTCTTTCAAATAATGAATCACCTCAGACTTGTACAGCCCATTGACCGTTTCAGCCAGTGCGTTATCATAAGAATCACCCGTAGTGCCAACAGAGGCAATCACACCGCAGTCAGCCATCTTATCTGTGTAGCGAATGGATAAATACTGAACCCCTCGATCACTGTGATGAATCACATCTTTGGGATTATTCCTATCTGTTATCGCTTGATTGAGCGCGGCCATCACCATATCGGTGTTCATGCGATTGGATACTTTCCAGCCCACAATGGCACGAGCGAACACATCAATAACAAAAGCAGTATAAACCCAGCCACTCAGTGTCTTGATATAGGTAAAATCTGCAACCCAAAGCTGATTAGGACGACGGGCATTAAAGTTACGATTGACCAAGTCATCAGCGCGTTTTTGGTCATCACGGCTGGTGGTGGTCATCTTACCCTTACCACGCCAAACGCCTTGCATACCATACTGCTTCATTAAACGCTCGACGGTGCAACGAGCAACCTTTACGCCATCAGCCTTCATCTGCTGCCATACTTTACGCGCACCGTAACGGCATTTACTGTCTTGCCAAATACGTTTAATCTCTCTGAGATAATAGTCATCATGCTGACTGCGTAATGAGCGCTTCTCAGGGCAGTCCTCTAAGTCTTTAGCACGATAATAAGTTGACGGGGCAATCGGTAGTACTCTACAAATCAGCTCGACCCCATAACTACCTCTATAGTCATCAATAAACTGAACCATTATCTGGGTGGACGGTCGAGCTCCGCCTGGGCGAAAAAAGCTGCAGCCTTACGTATAATCTCATTGGCTTGCTTGAGCTCTTTATTCTCGCGTTCAAGCTCTTTAATACGTTGCTCTTGGCTTTGGGCTTGCACTGAGGCAGGAATAGTTTGATCTATGTGCTTTTTATGCCATGACCGCAGGGTTTCAGGCGTACAGCCAATCTTAGGTGCAATTGCTTGAATAGCTGACCAGGTGGAAGGATAGTCGCTTAATGCTTCAATCAGCATGCGAACGGCGCGGTCTTTAATCTCGGGGGTGTAGTGTCGTGTTTTCATCGTTGTATTCTCTCAGAATGTTGAGTCTCCGACAATACCGGGGCGGTTCAGTGGATAACGGTACACAGACAGAAATGTGGATATGGTCACTAGCAGCTGGCGATTCTTATATAGCTGAACCTGATCCAGAAGGCTGGAAAGAAATGCTCTATATTATCCATGGAGAGTTAACACTTGAAATTGAAGGTCAATTTAAGATTCTAGGCCCTGAAGATTCGTTTATTTTTTCCAGCTCTACTTTGTACTCATATCATAATAAAAGTGATGAACAGGTAAAATTTGTGAGAAATGTTATTCATTAGCAGCTCATTTAACATAATGGCTGTTATAGGAATAAGGATTACTGCTGGCATACCTAACAACAAGCCTAATGGTTAGGCATTAAGCTCTTTGCTAACCTTTTAATATCGCTAACCTTAACAATATCTAGTGACTTGGCATACTATAGTGATCTGCGATTAGTTCAACAGTGCGCAATTGGGTGCGTCGCGAATAGCCTTGAACAACCAGCATTATCTCATCGACCCCTGTCTGCTCCTGAAGGCTCTCCAAACTTTTTGCGACCTCGGCAGCAGTACCATGGAGGGTTTGATCAGTATACTGCTCAATAATCTGGCGCTCTTGCGTATTGCCTTGAAAAGCCGCTACTTCATCAGGGGGCAGTAAAGCAAAAGGCTTGCGTTGGAACATTCTCAACATTGCCATGGCAGACGAAGTTGACTGGCGACGTGCTTCTACAGGATCTTTATCCGCAATAGCGCCAATGCTGACCAAACTGTATGGCTTGGCTAGGATTTTTGATGGACGGAAATTCTCTCGGTAAATTCGCATGGCATTTAAAACATCAGCACTGCCAAACTGCAAAGCGAACGCATAAGGTCTGCCAAGCTGTGCTGCCAAATGCGCAGAGTAAGTTGATGACCCCAAGATCCAGACATCAGCTGTGGTCTTCGATGGTGGCACTCGATTTTGCTCGGCCTGCCATGGGCCTGGCACCGCATGAACCTCACTATAAGGATGGTCTTGTGGAAAACTATTTTCTAAAAAGCCCAACAACTCTGCGACTTGCTGAGGAAACTCATCGTTTGCCGCATGGTGACGACGCAAAGCTGAAGCTGTTGCGCCATCCGTACCTGGTGCCCTTCCCAAACCCAGATCAATCCGTCCTGGCGCCAGCGCATCAAGCATACCAAATTGCTCAGCGACCACCAGAGGCACATGATTCGGTAGCATGATACCGCCTGCACCAAGCCTAATGCGCTCGGTTTCACCAGTAAGCCGAGCCACCATCATCTGTGGCGAAGGAACCGCGGCGCCAGGCATGGCATGATGTTCAGACATCCAAAACCGCTGAAAGCCCCTTTTATCCGCCAGTTTCGCAAGCGCAATCATATCTTGAAAGGTGTTCTCTACTGTGTGGCCAACGCCGGTGAAGGCATTGTCGAGTACCGAGAGAACGAAAGGTGCGTTGCCAGAATTATTTGGCATATTCATAAACTGTCTCAGTTATGCAGTGTTTATTATATGTGGCAACACACTTTGAGCATTGCCACACAGGGAAGCTTCTAAAAATTGACTTCTAAAGAACTAGAATTTATAGGTTTGACCATCATTAGGAACAAGCGCACGCTGTTTGTCTAAGTGTTTTTCTTCGATAAAACGGCGCAGCTCTGCCTTCGACAGTGCGCCATGATTGACCGTATCCATGTGCACATTAATTATCTGAGCATTAGGTGAGAATTGATACGCACGGTATACATCGTCTTTACCCATAATAATAGAGTCATCGACAAAGGTAGACAGCTTTGCATAGCCTGTATTAAGGATGACCGCATCAGGCTTGTAGCGAGTCAGCGCATTCTCTACGTCTTTATTCCAAATGGTATCCCCTACTACATAGACGGTCTTGTAGTTTGGCTTTTGGAACACAATACCCATCGTTTTACCAAGTGCCTGAGCAAGCGCTGGAACTTTGTACATCTCATCAGTGCCATGCTGTCCGATGGTTTTATTGATTCTAGTGCCTTTAAACACCACCCCTTGCTCTGTCAACACTCTGACATAGGTAAAGCCATCTTTACGCACGATTGCCGCATCGGCTTCATTTTGGGTAAAAATTGGCATATTACGAGGGACCAGGTTGCGTGCAGCATCGTCCCAATGATCCGCATGTAGATGGGTTAAAATAATGGCGTCAGCCTTTAGCACCTCTGCAACAGATACCGGCAAATCTACCATTGGATAGCGTATTTGGCTATTTAACGTATCTGCAAACCCTGGATAAGCGTTTTTAGCCGCGAGCATAGGATCCACTAAAAACGTGGTACCGTCATAATCAAGCTTAATCGTGGCATTACGGATTTGCTGAAATTGAACGGTATTGGTCGCCGTCTGTTTTACCGCGTTAGAATTGGACGCTGGACTGGCAAAGGTGGTACATGCGGTTAACAACATGACACCACTTAATAGTGTGGTGCCGGTCAGAGATTTCGATATTTTCATAATTTGATGCCTTATTGATGAGTCTATATTATGAGTTAATAATGGTTTGCTTAAAAACTTATAACTAACGCGCAATCCAAGTTTGGGTGTCAATCACTTCGCCATATAGAAACTCAATCGCTGCCATAATGGTGGCATGAGCATGAGCTGCGGGTACGGTCGTGCCATTAAATTCAAGATCAAGCGTGGCACAGGCATCATGGATGGTGGTCGTTGTATAGCCAAAGTCAACCGCAGCACGAACGGTTGCATCAATACACATGTGGCTCATGGCGCCAATCACGGTAACGTCTTTGATGTCTTCTTTATCAAGCAGATCTTTAAGAGAGGTCTCACGAAACGAATTGGGGTAATGCTTCACAACAACGGCTTCACCTTCTATAGGCTTTACTTTCTCATTGATTTCTACACCATCAGTACCAGGCGTAAAGATTGGTGCGTCAGCAGAAGGCATTTCATGACGAACATGAATGACGGTATGGCCTTTTTTTCTAGCAGACTCAATCACCAAAGCTGCATTATCAGCGGCTTCATTAATACCAACGAGTGATAATTTACCTTGCGGAAAATACTCATTTTGAATATCTACAACGATAAGTGCTTTTGTGCTCATGATGATTCCTTTTTTTATCAAAGTGACTGTATAGGCGTCTATTTTACAAGCTCTGTGCTACACTAACGAGTGGCTACATCGACACATAAGAGGTTAATAACGACATATGAATCAAAAAGACGCTATTGAAATTGGGTTAGTTGTTTATGAGAAGGCTCAAATGGCGGCCGTCCTTGGCTTGACTGATTTACTAGTCATTGCCAGTAAGATCGCCGCCAAACATCGAGATACAGCCGATCTGCCTTTACAAGTGAGTCACTGGGAAATTAAAGATGCTGATCTGCGACCTACCTGCACTTTTTCGAGCAATTCTGACAGTGCAGGAAGGTTAACAGCTATCATCATTCCACCCACGTTAGAGACGCCAATTGCAAAGCAAGCAGCGGCACCATGGCTGGAATGGCTAAGAGATCAGCATTCCACAGGTGTGATACTGTCATCCGTCTGCGCCGGTGCTTTTTTACTGGGCGAGACGGGACTCCTATCCAAACGCAAAGCAACGACGCATTGGGGTTATGTAGAAGAGTTTGAACAGCGCTTCCCCGATGTCGATCTTGATGTGGATCGCATTATTATCGAAGACGGTGATATTGTGACCGCTGGTGGCGCGATGGCTTGGACGGACTTGGGGCTTAGGATGGTGGATCGCTTTCTTGGCTCACAGGTCATGAATGAGGCCGCTCGTGCATTGTTAATTGACCCCTCAAGGCGTGAACAATGCTATTACAGTGCGTTTTCTCCCAACCTCACTCATGGTGATGCCGCCATACTAAAGGTGCAGCATTGGCTACAAAAAACAGAAGCACGGGTTATTGATTTATCCACCCTAGCCAGTTGTGCGCAGTTAGAGGAGCGCACTTTTCTGCGCCGTTTCCATAAGGCGACGGGCATGACATCAACAGAATACTGTCAGCGATTACGCATTGGTAGTGCAAAAGACTTTCTACAGTTCTCTTTAATGCCTGTTGAGCAAATAGCGTGGAAAGTTGGTTATAGTGATGCCAGTGCATTTCGTAAAATATTTAAGCGCATTGTTGGTTTGACCCCTAGCGAATATCGGCGCAGATTTACTCTGGATGAAGAGTGATAGGTTTAGGCGATTTCTGGATTAAAGGTAGGTGCATTGACTGCTTGTAGGCAGGAGATAGGTTTAATAAAACGGTCCCAATGTAGTTGCGACCGCCTTATCCTTTAATGATAATTAATCGGAAGATCTTGTTTTAAAACGCAGTAAACGCAATGCATTCAGCGTCACCAGTACTGTAGCACCAGTATCCGCTAGCACAGCAATCCAAAGCCCTGTCACGCCGAGCACAGTGGTTATCAGAAATATGCCCTTTAACCCAAGTGCAAATATGACATTTTGATGGATATTTCTCATGGTGGCGCGGGATAAGGCAATAAGGTTAGCAACGTCTATCACGCGGCTTTTTAATAGGGCAATATCAGCCGTTTCGATAGCCACATCCGTGCCACTGCCCATCGCAATGCCAATGTCTGCCGCTGCCAAAGCGGGTGCATCATTGATACCATCACCAATCATCGCTATTTTACTATTGCTTTGCATCTCACTGAGTAGACGTAGCTTGTCTTCAGGTAACAGCTCAGCTTTCCACTCTATATCTAACTGACTGGCAAGCGCTTTTGCCGTACGACTGTTGTCACCTGTGAGCATGACGGAGCGCACGTTCATCTTGTTAAGCTGGGCAATGGCCTGCTTTGCATCCTCTCGTAACTCATCACGTAGAGCGACCAATCCGAGCGCCTCCCTCGTTTGCTCATCAAACAAAATAGAAACCGTTTTACCATCATTTTGTAGCATCTCAATTTGAATCTGCTGCTCAGCTGGCAACATCACTTTCTCAGCGACGTAGACTGGTGAGCCGATGGCCAAAGAGCGTCCAGCAACCGTTGCATGAACCGCTTTACCTGCGGTCGCAAAGGCGTTGGAGGATCCAGGTATGACTACCTTAGCGGCTTTGGCATGATCCACAATAGCGATAGCAAGCGGATGACTGGAGGTAGCATCGACACTTGCAAACAGTGACAGTAGTTTATCGCGACCCTCAGCATCGCCATGTACTGTTTTAAAATCAATGATATCGGTTACTCGAGGTTTGCCCTCGGTCAAAGTACCCGTTTTATCAAAAGCGACAGTGTTGACCTGACCCACCAACTCCATGACATTACCTCCTTTGATAAGCAGTCCATGGCGCGTGCCGACAGCCAAACCTGAGGCAATAGCGGCAGGTGTTGACAGCACAAGAGCACAAGGACAGGCGATCAGTAATAGCGCTAAACCACGGTATAGCCATACTCCCCATTCTGCTCCCATCAGTAGAGGTGGGATAATAATCACTAAAGCCGCAATCGCCATAACGATAGGCGTATAGTAGCGGCTAAAGGCTTCAATAAAGCGTGCAGTCGGTGCTTTGGACGCTTGTGCCCGCTCCACAAGCTCAATAATACGAGCAATTGTATTATCTGCCGCTGTTTTTTCTACGCGTATTTGTAGTACCCCATCAACGTTGATAGATCCAGCAAAGACCTCATCGCCTATGGTTTTGGCAACAGGAACAGATTCTCCCGTCACAGGTGACTCATCAAGGCTAGACGTACCTTGAACAATCACGCCATCAGCAGAGACTCTATCACCAGGACGCACAAGCACCTTATCATTCACTTGTAGTGAAGTCGCTGCCACCTGACGTTGTTGTCCTTGCGCGTCCAGTAAAATAGCTGTCTTTGGCACAAGCGACGATAATGCTCTGATTCCTGCGCGCGCACGATTAGCTGCGACACTCTCTAATAGCTCCCCAACCGAGAATAAAAAGACCACGGCAGCCGCTTCTTCAGCTTCACCTATGATAAGCGCGCCAATAGCCGCAACAGACATGAGCATTTCAATTGAAAAAGGCGATCCTGCTAACGCCAGTGCAGAAGCTTTGCGAGCAAATGGTAGGACACCGATAGCCACAGCGGCAATAAAAGCCCATGCGCCATATTCAGGGAAAATTAAAGACAATACATATGCGGCACCCATCAAAAGCCCCGTACCAATGACCTGTTTGCCTTTTATGGTTTGCCACCAGCGCTGATTGTCCACCGCTGATTGATTACCATCATTGCCCCTCTCATTTTGTTGACCCGTTAACGCTGACACACCAAACCCTAGGCTTTTAATGGTTTTCTCGATATCTTTAACGCCAGTATTCGTATCAGGCGCCAAGGTTAGCTCTAGCTTTTGAGTCGCAAAGTTTAACTGAACCTCAGAGACACCAGGTATTCGCATTAACGCCCGCTCGATTTTACCAACACAACTGGCACAGTCCATACCTTCAATATGATATTGCATAATCACTTCTCCTCTTGTTAAAGGCAGTATGAACCCTATAGTAACTTTAGGGTCAAGACTTTTAACGATAAAGAGGTTTGATTTTTTATCAGCAAACCTTATAGTTACTTTATTGTTTAGATAATAGAAAATACTATTTAAGGAGATACACATGCTAATCAAAATTGGTGAGCTTGCCACGCGCACCGGTGCGACGGTCGAAACCATTCGCTATTATGAGAAAGAGAGGTTATTACCAAAACCTGCGCGTAGCCAAGGCAACTATCGTTTGTATAATGAAGCGCATTTTGAGCGTCTACAATTTATCCTGCACTGCCGTACGCTCGATATGACTTTGGATGAAGTACGAACCCTGCTTCAATATAGAGATAAACCTGATGAAAACTGCGGTGAGGTCAATGTGCTATTGGATGAGCATATCGATGCGGTAGAGACACGTATGGAAGAGCTGATACAATTAAAGCAACATCTACTAGCGTTGCGGCAAAAATGCGCAAGTGAAGCGCTAGCTGAATCCTGCGGAATATTGCATGCGCTTGCCGATAACTCGTGTCATAGATAAAGTATTCATTTTGATAACACTGTCCACTTTTTATCATTAAAAGTAGACCTATAACCAAAGGCGCGGGGCAAACGCATCACTAAGATGCAGTTGCCCATGTCAGATTTTTTTCAACTGGTCAATATTTTCAGATGTGATTCAGCCCATCGTCCTTTCTGTCAAACAGATAGGCTGCGCGTTTATAAGGCTGATTCATTGCGCTTGTGCAGGGAAACCGCCTTTTGCTAAAGCAGCTGTCATCTGCTCAATACTGGCGATGGTTTCGATACTGACCACTTTGGCTGCTAAATCAATCTTAACCTTGGCCTTTGAGTCGATATTCTGAATAGCTGCTGTCACACCAGGGGCACAACCGCCACAGTTCATATTTGCAATCAATAGTTTCATACCCTTTCTCCAAATAAGTTTTATTTCATCACTAAGCTTAAGCCTTGTCATAATGGTAAGGTCAAACACATTTTTGAAAAAATATACTTGACCTTACCATGATGTCAACCTATATGCTGTTGATAATAGATTGAACATGATAGAGGCTGTTATGAATTCAGAAAATAGTAAGTCTTATCTTTATAGTGAGACATTGCCCATTGAGGGTATGACTTGTGCTTCATGTGTGGGACGAGTAGAAAAAGCATTAAAAAAAGTTGAAGGTGTTGAAAATGCTGAGGTGAATCTTGCGACTGAAAAAGCCATGATTTCCTCATCTCAACCTTTAGACCTTATCGCAGTAACCAAAGCCGTAGAACGAGCCGGTTATAAGATCTTGGCATCTCAGCCGATTGAGCTGTCGATAGAAGGTATGACTTGTGCTTCCTGTGTTGGACGGGTAGAAAAAGCATTAAAAAAAGTTGAGGGCGTACAACAAGCAAACGTCAACCTTGCTACTGAACGCGCATGGGTACAAGGCAACGCTCAAGTACAGAGCAGCGATTTGATTCAAGCCGTTAAAAAAGCGGGATACACAGCTAAGCAGATTGAGCAAAGTGTGAGTGTTCAACAGGATAAAAAAGCCACGGAACAGCAACAGCTGAAACGAGATTTAATGATCTCTTTAATTTTAGCCATGCCTGTTTTTATTCTAGAAATGGGATCACATATGATTCCAGCTTTTCATATGTGGGTCATGGACAATATCGGCACGCAACAAAGCTGGTTGATTCAATTTGTTTTGACGACGCTGGTTCTTATCTTTCCAGGGCGACGTTTTTATCAAAAAGGTATTCCGGCATTATGGCGTTTTGCCCCAGATATGAACTCATTGGTGGCGGTTGGAACACTGGCGGCTTATAGCTTTTCTCTCATTGCAACATTTATTCCACAAGTTCTACCCGAGGGCACCGTGAATGTGTATTATGAAGCGGCCGCTGTGATTGTGAGCTTAATTTTATTAGGGCGTTATTTTGAGGCAAAAGCCAAAGGACGTACCTCTCAAGCCATTCAACATCTAGTGGGTATGCAGGCAAAAACAGCGCGTGTTCACCATAATGGGCAAGTGAATGAAGTACCGATTGCAGAAGTAACCACAGAAACGATCGTTGAGATTCGTCCCGGTGAGCGTGTTCCTGTTGATGGTGAAGTGGTTGAAGGTCAAAGCTATATTGATGAATCCATGATTACGGGTGAACCCGTTCCTGTTAAAAAACAAGTGGGTGATCAAGTGGTAGGAGGGACGATCAATCAGAATGGAACTTTGAATTTTCGGGCAACGGCCATTGGCGACTCTTCGGTATTGGCGCAAATCATTCGCATGGTTGAACAGGCTCAAGGATCTAAATTACCGATTCAGGCATTGGTTGATAAAGTCACTATGTGGTTTGTTCCCATGGTCATGTTCTTAGCAGCTCTGACTTTTGCTGTGTGGTTTGTTCTTGGTCCTGAGCCTGCTTTGACGTTTAGTCTCGTTAATGCCGTTGCTGTCTTAATCATTGCTTGTCCCTGTGCAATGGGATTGGCAACCCCTACCTCCATTATGGTTGGTACAGGTCGCGGTGCAGAAATGGGCGTCTTATTCCGTAAAGGTGAAGCGTTACAAGCTTTACAGGAAGTTAAAGTCATTGCGGTCGATAAAACCGGCACCTTGACCGAAGGTAAACCAACCTTAACGGATTTTCATGTCCAACAAGGGTTTCAACATGAGCAAGTCTTGCGTATTGTGGCATCGGTTGAAGCAAAGTCTGAACATCCCATTGCCGTAGCCATTGTTCAAGCCGCAGAACAACAAAATATTAGCTTATTACCGATTACCGCCTTTGACTCTGTGACCGGACTAGGGATTAAAGCGGAAGTGACAGGTCAAACCATTCATATTGGTGCTGATCGTTATATGAAGCAATTAGAGCTTGATGTTACACCTTTTGAAAATGAGGCTGCACGCTTAGGACAAGAAGGTAAAACCCCACTTTATGTCGCGATTGACCAAAAGCTAGCAGCCATTATTGCCGTTGCAGACCCTATTAAAGATACCACTTATACTGCTATTGCAGGTTTACATCAACTGGGCTTAAAAGTGGCAATGATTACAGGCGACAATCGGCATACCGCCCAAGCAATTGCAGCAAAATTACATATTGATCAAGTGGTCGCAGAAGTGTTGCCTGATGGAAAAGTAGATGCACTACGTCAGCTGCAACAACAGTATGGACGAGTGGCTTTTGTTGGTGATGGGATTAATGATGCCCCTGCTCTTGCTCAAGCGGATGTCGGTCTGGCAATTGGGACAGGGACAGATGTGGCAATTGAAGCAGCAGACGTGGTGTTGATGTCAGGTAGTCTACAAGGCGTCCCTAATGCGATTGCTTTAAGTAAAGCGACTATCAAAAATATTCGACAGAATCTATTTTGGGCATTTTTCTATAACATTGCCCTGATTCCAATTGCCGCAGGGGTTTTATATCCAGCATTTGGTATTTTGCTGTCACCCATTTTTGCCGCAGGAGCAATGGCGCTATCCTCTGTTTTTGTGCTAGGTAATGCCTTACGTTTAAAGTACTTTCAGGTGCCAGCGATTAAAGCATAGATTATATTAAGATAGGGTTAAAGTAGCCGTTTGGCTTTAACCCTTTTTATATCAGGAGAAAAGTTATGAATATCGGTCAAGCGTCAGAGCGATCAGGAATCTCTCCCAAAATGATTCGCTATTATGAACAAATCGGTTTGCTTGATACCGCCAAACGCTCGAATTCAGGTTATCGAATCTACTCTAATCAAGATATAAAAAACTTATGCTTTTTAAGACAGGCTCGTGATTTAGGTTTTTCCTCCAAACAGATGAAAGAATTGCTTAATTTGTGGAAAAATACAGATCGGCAGAGTGCTGATGTTAAACAATTGACACTGCAACATATCGCAACTTTGAAACAAAAAATAGCTCAATTGCAAGATATGGTGAGCTTATTACAGATTTCTGCTGATCATTGCTCAGGTGATGAAAACGCAGAGTGCGCCATATTAGAAGATCTTGAACAGGGTGAATAAAATAAATTGCATTTGATCTTATCTATTTCCTTATCTATATATCAGTCTGAAAAACGTATACCCCAAGGGAACCAGCTATTTCACCCTTCAAACCTATTAACAGACCACTTAAAACAGACTGGTATAATGGAACCACTTATAACAGACTATTTTAGGTGTTTATGTTTATTAGAGCGTATCTACGAGCGTCAACCAAAGAACAAGACGCTAAGCGTGCCAAAAGCGAGCTCATAGCATTTGCCAACGATCATGGCCACAAGATTGCCGCCTTCTATGTCGAAAACGAATCAGGAGCTATCTTGGTGCGACCAAAGCTTATGCAGCTGATTGAAGATGCCTATGAAAACGATGTGATTTTGGTTGAAAAAATAGACCGACTTAAGCATTTAAATCCACGCGCCCGTGATGGGCGTGAATACCATAGTGCTATTACGTTAATCATAAAGTGATCTCTAAGATTCGACAGTGCGATGCTATCCATTAATCACTTCCCGATTTTATAAACTCAGTTAATTTATAGTCTTTTAAACTTGTATTATTTCCATTCTAAAAGCCACTCTTAGTAAACACTCATAATATAAACGACACTAAGTGTCGTGTTATCTCTGACTGACTATTGTTTAATAGTACTATCTTAACTATATTAAACCCATACATCTGATATGGCTTTTTGCCGCGAAATGGAAATATAATGAGCAAACCTAGCAACCCTTATACTGATAATAGCTTTGCCTCTTCAGACCTTAAGACCATTTTGCACTCTAAACGTGCCAATATCTACTATCTATCGCATTGCCGAGTAATGCAAAAAGACGGGCGTGTGTTGTATCTTACCGAAGATGACAAAGCGAACCTCTACTATAACATTCCGATTGCTAACACTACCTCACTATTGCTTGGTACTGGCACATCTATTACCCAAGCAGCGATGCGTCTGCTGTCTCAAGCGGGTGTATTAGTGGGCTTTTGTGGTGGTGGTGGCATGCCATTATTTATGGGCAGCGAGCGTGAAGTCTATGTCGAATGGATGACTCCGCAAAGCGAGTATCGACCAACAGAATATATTCAAAGCTGGATGAGCTGGTGGTGGGACGATGATAAACGTCTTGCCGCTGCCAAACAGTTGCAAATAGCCCGCATTGCTTATTTACAAGCGGTATGGAATAAAGATAGTGACTTTAAGCGCTGGGGTTTTGATAGCAATATCGATGCGGTAGAAACATTGCTTAATGATAATATCCAGCAAATCGATAAGCAGACCGAGGTCATGCATTTATTACAATTGGAAGCTCGCCTGACCAAACAGCTGTATAAATTAGCCGCCAAAAATACTGGTTATGATGGCTTTACTCGTGAGCATGAAGGTATTGATAAAGCCAATGGTTTCTTAAATCATGGCAACTATCTGGCTTATGGACTCGGTGCCACTACAGCATGGACACTCGGCATTCCGCATGGTTTCGCGGTGATGCATGGTAAGACGCGACGCGGTGCCTTGGTGTTCGATATTGCCGATATCATCAAAGATGCTTTAGTGCTACCCCTCGCCTTTATCTGTGCTAGTGAAAATATGAGCGAGCAAGAGTTTCGCCAAGAGTGCATTAATATGTTTACCAAGCACAAAGCGCTGGATTATCAGTTTGAGGTGGTTAAACAGTTGGCGATGACTAAGTGGAAGGTGTAGAAAATGATTGTTACCTTTGTCTCCCAATGCGAGAAAAAATCACTTAAGCGCACACGGCGTATCTTAGACTCCTTTGCTAACCGCATTGGTGATAACGTTTGGCAGACGGCTATTACTGAGGATGGACTTACAACGGTTAAACAGCTACTGCGTAAATCAGCCACCAAATCGACGGCGGTCAGCTGTCATCGTAATAAGACCCGCCAGCTGACAGAATTAGTATGGGTGGTGGGCAATAAACGTCAGTTTAATGAGGTTGGGGTGGTGCCTGTGAACCGTACCAAAAGAAATATACTGCACAGTGAATGGGAGAATGAATGGAGTTATGCCAGTAGTATTCAAATTATCGCTACTATATCTGCCCTACTTCATGACATTGGCAAATCAACCATTGGTTTTCAAGAAAAGCTCAAGGAAGGTAGCAAACAAGGTGACCCTTATCGACATGAATGGATATCCCTAAAATTATTTGAGCTAATAATTGAGAACTGCAAGACTGATGAAGCTTGGCTTAATCGTTTTATACAGCTTAATGAATGGCTAAAAAATAACGATATTGAAAAGTTGTTGGCTAGTGCAAACCATGATGCTGTAAATGTTCAAGATATGCCACCACTCGCTCAATGGGTAGCTTGGTTGATTGTCACTCATCATCGCTTACCGCCGATAAATAAGGTTTATTATTCTCCAAGACAAATCGAGCGACTCAAAAGCTCTAGAGGTCTAATAGATATCAAGGTTGAGTTAAATCAATTTTATGAAAAATTAAATCCTATCGACTACTGGGTTAGAAATCCAACATCTTTACTATCAAGCAAAGATGGGGGTATGACCAAAACTCAATTAAAAGACTTTTGGCAATTTGAGCAATTGGTCATTAATAGCACAGCTTGGCAAAAAAATATCAGACGTTGGGCTAAAAAAGCCCTAAATGACCCGACGTTGATGCAAATAAGTCAACAAGCGATCGATTATGATAAAGCCATCAGCGACCCATTCTTACTGCATTTATCGCGTCTATGCTTGATGGTAGGCGATCATAACTACTCTAGCCTTAAACAAAGTGACTCTCGCTGTATAACAGTCGATAGTAGCTTTAAAAATCTAGCCGCTAATACGGACCGAAGCGCTCACACACCGACTGTCAAACAATCTCTTGAAGAACATTTACTAGGTGTAGGAGCTTTTACGGCACATTTTTGTCGTGCGCTTCCTATCATTGCTAGCGAAATGCCAACTCTACGCAACCATGATCCCTTAGCTAAACCCACTGGTATTGAGCGCTTCAAGTGGCAAAACCAAGCTTTTAAAATGAGTCATGGTTTGCAAGAAGCCACGCGTGAGCATGGGTTTTTTGGCGTCAATATGGCATCCACAGGGGCGGGTAAAACTATTGGTAATGCTCGTATCATGTATGCTTTAGCTGATCCTAAAAAGGGTGCTCGTTTTACTATTGCGTTAGGCTTACGCATTCTAACCTTGCAAACAGGCTTAAGTTTTCGAAAAAACCTAAAGTTGGAAGGCGATCAATTAGCCATACTGGTCGGCGGTAGCGCCAACAAAAAACTGTTTGAAATGGCATATGATAATAAAAATGAAGAATTTACCGATATCATTGGTGAGTATAAAAAAGATGATAAACCCGATAATGAGTCTAAAAGTTTTGGCAGTGAATCTAGCGAGGATTTGTTAGATGAGTTTGTCGATAGTGACATTGATTACCAAGACTATGAAGCGCTGAACCTCGATACCGTTATTGCTAGTCCTAAAGCCCGCGACTTAATCTTTGCGCCTATCGTGACCTGCACTGTTGACCATATTATCCAAGCCAGCGAATGTAAACGCGGTGGTAAATATATTGCCCCTATGCTTCGACTATTAAGTAGTGACTTGATACTTGATGAACCTGATGACTTTGATCAAGCGGACTTGCCTGCGCTGACGCGTTTAGTGCATCTAGCAGGACTTTTTGGTACGCGAGTGCTTCTCTCATCGGCAACCTTGACTCCTGATCTAGTAACAGGATTGTTTGAAGCCTATATGGAGGGGCGAAAACTATTTAATCAAAGCCAAAATAAACCAGTGCCAAAAGTAGTGTGCGCATGGTTCGATGAAAATGAGAAATCAATCACTTCAGCGCAGTGTGGCGATACTACTGGTTTTTATGAGTCTCATAACACTTTTAGTAAACAGCGAGCCACTTATTTAGCCAAACAACCTATACGCCGCAAAGCAGAGATTCTACCCCTTAGCTTAATGAGCTACAACAAAAATCAAGACCATGAGTTTTATAGCAAGCTAGCACAAACACTGGTTGATGGTGCAATCAAACTACACCAAAATCATGCTCTCACACATCAGATGACAGATCAAAAAGTGAGTATTGGGCTCATACGTGTCGCTAACGTCAATAATATTACCAGTATCGCCCAACAGCTTTTTACGCCTGATAATGTACAGCTGCCCACAGACACTGTCATTCATGTTGCTTGCTATCACGCCAAGCAGCTTCTACTACTACGCAACGCATTAGAGAATAAGTTGGATAGAGTTTTAGACCGTAGCGACCCAAAAATAAGCATTTTTGCTCATCCCGAAATCGAGCAAGTTATTACTAATGACCCTACCAAAAACCATATATTTATGGTACTTGCCACACCTGTTGCCGAGGTCGGACGTGACCATGATTATGACTGGTCAATAGTAGAACCCTCCTCTATGCGTTCCATCATTCAGTTAGCTGGACGCGTTTGGCGTCACCGTCCCGACAGAGTTGCTGATGAGCCAAATATCTTATTGTTGCAATACAACATTCGCTATTTTAAGAAACGTCACGCAAAAGCGCCTATTTTTACTCATCCTGGGTTTGAGACTATCACTATCAAGCCAAAAAGTTATGACTTAGCTGAATTGATTACTGCAGAGCAATTGGCGCATATCGACGCTCGACCAAGAATCATTAGCTCTATAAGTAACGACGAGCGTAAGCACAAAAAAGCAGAAACCTTGAGTGAGCTTGAACATCAAGTCATGCATGAACTATTAAACAGCAGCAAGCTAAATTATGTGAATGCTTATTGGCACGCTGATGCTACGGCAAACCGTGCCCATACTCATTTGCAGCAGATAACGCCCTTTCGAGCAGGCACACCGCAAGACGATTGGTTATTGATCCCTAAAATAGTCAATGACGATGAAAGCACCGACACGCCATCACAAGGTTTTGATGCTTATTACAGCGAGGATGTGTTTGAGAAAGGCTTAACTCGCGCAGTCCCGCATAATCAAGAGCTGCAAGTATTAAATTTTGAATTTACGCACCCTTATATTAAACCTTGGCTACTGACAACGACTCAAGCAGCGCTTAAAGATATACAGCGCAAACAACCTGATAAAAGCCTGCGCTCGCTTGCTATTACTTATTCGTCTGTATCACTTGATCGAATAACGCTGAATAACAATAGAGGCTGGAGGTTTCATGAGTTTTTTGGCTTTATGCGCGAGTAAGCTGAGTTTAAGTGTGACAGGCATAAAAAAGCACGGTGTTAACCGTGCCTTGCGATAAGCCACCTATGCGGTGGTGAAAAAAAGTTTTTTACTGTAACAGCATTTTCTAAGTCACCTATGTGGTGATATTGCATTATATCAGTTTTAAACCATACTCTTAAAATTAGACTAAGAAAGATGTTTACTATTTATCTTGTTAGTTCTATAGTAATAGAAAGCTTATAATAATTTAAAGTATTTTACTTTAATAGCATGGATAAAAAGGACTTAATAATGTCACATATAACCCCAGAACTGGCAAGCGGCGCTATCAAAGCGTTTCTTGCTAGTCAATACGAAAAAAAGACTGAAACCGAGCAAAAGCAGCTCGTTAAAGCCGTTGAGAGTAACGACCATGAAAAGGTTACAGAGCTAAAAGAAACCTTAGCAGAGGCTAAAGATAAGTATAGCGTCGCTAATTGGATTCCTGATGCCGCAACTCGTATGGCAAAGCAGTTGAAGTTTGGTACACATATCTCAAAAGGTGTGCATCCTATGTCAAGAGGTGACAATATTAGTTTTGATAAAACAGATGATTTGTCTGTCACTCTTATCGGTACTCATTCAATAGAAAGTAATTATATTGATGCCAATAGTAGTGCCGCCGCTCTTCCCCTTGCCGCTTTCTTTGATTTTGAAATAGATGACACCACCAAAATCCGTGACCTTATTTTAGTGGACAATACAGATTTTGTAGCTTCTCTGGCGGGTGACCAGTCATTAGCAAAGACCTATCAGCAGAATTTTAAAGCTGCCCTACAAAATGTGATTACTGAGCCTGTTACCGACGAGCGCAATAAACAGCTGCTTTGGGTGACTAACGCTTATCAAGGCGAAGATATTGATGAGCTGAATTATATTAATATCATTCCGCTCTACCCTTCTGTTCTCACTCATGAGATGTATCAGCGCATCAATCAGCTTAAATTCTCTGATGAAAACAAAGCAGCCCGTGATAACCGCTTTAAAAAAACCGCCGACCAGCAGCCTTATATCAGCTTAAATAATTTAGCAACGGTACAGCTGGGGGGCACAAAATCACAAAATGTAGGTAGGTTAAATAACTTTCAAAGTGGACGCAATTACCTCCTTCCCTCTCTACCTCCAATATTAAATCTAGCAGATAGCACTTTTAAGCCTTCTAAGTTTGCTAACACTATCTTTGCCAAGTCGTTAGCTAATAAGGTCAATCCTATCCTTCAAGATATCTTTTATGTGGTAAAAAGTGCCAAGAACACTGTCGATATTCGTGACGCCCGTAAAGAGGCAATGGATGAGATTTTGAAGCGTATTTTTGAGTTTGCTAATTATATGCGTAACGATCTACCTGCTGGCTGGACAAAGGATTCTGAGTTGGATGAGTGTGAGCAGTTTTGGTTAGACCCCAAGCGTGCCGAATTGCCTGACGAAGAGGAATGGAGCGCTCGCCGCGAGCAGACAGAGTGGCACAAAGAAATTATTCATCGCTTTGCTCGCTGGATGAACACTCTACTGCAAGAGAAATTTAAAGATATTCGTACCGAAATTGCTGATCCTGAGCACAACCAATGGGAGCAGGATATTGACGCTATGAAGCGCTTGTATGAACGAGCAGGTAAAGGAGTATTTTTATGAGTGAGTCAGTGATCGGTTATTTACTGTTCAAAAAAGTAGTTATTGAAGGTGCTAATGCTATCTCTAGCCCCCTAACCTATGGCTTCCCTGCTATCACTGGATTTTTGGGTAGCTTTCATGCGATGTCACGTAGACTCGCGGCTCTTAAAGAGTTAGATGATTTATCTCTAGGCGGTGTATTGCTCGCTTGTCACGAGTGCCATCCACAGATATACCGAGACAAAAGCTATAGCAACTATACGTTCAATCAAACGCGAAATCCAATCAAAAAAGATGGCAAAACCGCTTCTATTATTGAGGAGGGTAAATGCCGATTGGTCATGAGTTTTGCGGTTGAAGTATTAGGCAGTAATAAACCTGATGAAGCGAAAACTGAAATCCTGGTGACCAAAACTAAACAATGGATTCAGCAACAACGCATGGCTGGCGGTAGCGTGCAGGGAATTGATCGTTTCAATCCTGTGCAGTTTATTAGTTATGATGATGTCGATGCTATCACAGCTCATCTATTACCTGCCTTTGTACTAATGGACGCGCAAGAGGAGTTTGCTGAGATTATTGATGAAGTACAAGCCGACAATCCAGACGCTACACCGCTCGATGCATTGATAGAGGTTTGTGTGTTACATCATATCCCTGAAATTCAAAAAAACGGCGATACGAAATGGGCAGCGACTTCTCGTAAAACAGGGCGCGGCTGGTTAGTACCGATGCCGATAGGTTATCAAGGTATCTCTGAGCTTTATGATGCGGGCGTCATGCAAAATGTGCGCAATCCTGAATACCCTAGCCAGTATGTCGAAGCCATTTATAGCCTTGGAAAGTGGGTGTATCCACAGCGCTTAGGCGGAGTATATAGCGAATATGATATCGCCAATGCGTTTTGGCGTTACCGTTATGATAATGAACAGAATCTGTACCTAGTAACTCAAGAACCTGAATTTTAATAACCCTTTTTATCACACTTCTTTACCTAAATTTTAAACCACTGGAGCACTACTATGAGTAATTTAAAAACTGCTAGCGTATTGGCTTTTGAGCGTAACCTTGATATCTCTGACGCTTTTTTTGCTCAAAAAAACAGTCAAAATAAAGACAGCAAAGCGCAGCCTGTCACTATTAAAGAAAAATCAGTGCGCGGTACTATTAGTAACCGTCTAAAAAACCCTGAAAAAATTGACCCTGCTAAACTAGATGCTGAAATCGAAAAAGCTAACTTACAACGTGTAGATTCTGCCGCGTTAGACGAGGACTGCGATACCTTAGTAGTGACTTGGAGTTGCAAGGTACTACCCTTTTCAGGTAAGCCTAGCGTTTGTAACGATCAAGATTATCAACAAGCTTTAGTTTCGACTGTACAGAATTATTTAGAAAACCAAGGCGTCAGTGAGTTGGCACGCCGCTACGCTACTAATATCGCTAATGCACGCTGGTTATGGCGTAACCGCGTAGGCGCTGAAAGTATTCAAGTTAATGTTAGTTGTACCGTTGATGGTAATGCGCATAGCTTTGACTTTGATGCTAAATCGATCTCGTTACGTGGCTTCGATGAGGAAGCGACAAAAAACGACGATATCAAGCAACTTGCCAGTCTTATTGAGAAGGGATTAAACGATGACGCCTTTATTATTTTATATATTAGAGCTGCTGCCGTCATGGGCTACGGTCAAGAAGTGTATCCTTCGCAAGAACTAGTACTTGATACTGGCAAAACGAAATCTAAAGAACTCTACCAAATCAATGGTAAAGCAGGCATGCACTCACAAAAAGTCAGTAATGCTATCCGTACTATCGATGACTGGTATCCTGATGCCGAGTTCCCTATCGCGGTTGAGCCATATGGCGCGGTGACCACACTAGGTACGGCGTTTCGTCAGCCTAAAGCTAAGATGGACTTTTATACTCTATTTGACAATTGGGTATTAAAAGGCGATGCACCAGATATTGAGCAACAACATTACGTGATGGGTGTACTTATCCGTGGCGGCGTGTTTGGTGCCAGTGGCAAGGAGTAAGCTATGACTGACTCAACCAACCTGAACTATTTCCAAGAAATAACCATCATCCCTGATCCTGAGATTGCGCCCTACTTTATTTGGAGTAAGCTGTTTACCCAACTGCATATTGCATTAGCGGAGATGAAAAATGAGCACGGCATCAAGTCCATCGGTGTCAGCTTCCCTGATTATCATTATGATGAGAAGGGTAAATCATCCAAGCTTGGTCTAAAGATTCGCGTCTTTGCACCTAGCCAAAAGGATTTGGAAACTTTAAACCTTGATAAGTGGTTAGATAGATTGACTGACTATGTGCATGTTAAAGGCATCAAAAAAGTGCCGACGGATAAAGTAACGAGCTATTTCAGCGTACATCGTTACCGCTTTAAACCTCTAGACGTGCAAGCGCAAACCTTGTCAGATAAGTTGAATATTAGTTATGACGAGGCAATGGCAACAGTCGCCAAACGCAAATCCGAGATGCCATTGCCTTTCATCCAAATGCACAGCCAAACCAATAACAGCAATTACGTATTGAAGGTTCTGCAGCAACCTTGTAGTGAGGCGACCGCAGGTAGCTTTAACAGTTATGGTATGAATGGCATGCGTGATACGGTTACTGTGCCACATTGGTAAGCGAATTAAATGGTAATGATGAATTACCCGAAGATTGGGAGTAAAAACCCTTTTTTGAGCTATTTAAAAACATGCAATGAAATCAAACAGTTACGATAGGGCAAAAAATGGAGGGTAAAATAGGGTATTTTGCCTTCTACGCCTTGTCGTAACTGATTTTTTAGAGGTACAATTCCTCTTCACCACCGCATAGGTGGCTTAGAAAATTCTTTGCGCCATTTGATCGTAACCAAAATCCTTCACCACCGCATAGGTGGCTTAGAAAATTCTATTTGCATGATCACGATCAATATAATCCTTCACCACCGCATAGGTGGCTTAGAAATTTAACTGGTACGCCTGTTTATGAAAACCTACCTTCACCACCGCATAGGTGGCTTAGAAAGTATATAGCAAAGTCGCCCACCACCCCAAGTACTTCACCACCGCATAGGTGGCTTAGAAAAGTAGATGCGATGGAAGACCCGATGTTAGCACCTTCACCACCGCATAGGTGGCTTAGAAAACGCCACCTAGTAAACTATTCATTATCACTCACTTCACCACCGCATAGGTGGCTTAGAAAAACACGCTTGCTCAATACTTAGACGCTGCAAACTTCACCACCGCATAGGTGGCTTAGAAAGTCAGCTTTGCCATGGGATTGGACGGCTCACTCTTCACCACCGCATAGGTGGCTTAGAAAGTACCGTGGCGGATTTCCCATTCGACGTTTTCCTTCACCACCGCATAGGTGGCTTAGAAACCAAATATTTACGACCCTAAAAACAAACGCGACCTTCACCACCGCATAGGTGGCTTAGAAAATCAAAAAATGCTATGGGTGTTTGGCGAGCTACTTCACCACCGCATAGGTGGCTTAGAAAATACTACCGTTAGCCAATAAAAAATATTTTCACTTCACCACCGCATAGGTGGCTTAGAAATCAATCATTAAAGGTAAATCATTAGCGTCAAACTTCACCACCGCATAGGTGGCTTAGAAAATCGGTTTGCACATCAATTGCATAGCCGACTTCTTCACCACCGCATAGGTGGCTTAGAAAAGTCGTCGGCTGCACCAGCGAGGGGCAAGCATCTTCACCACCGCATAGGTGGCTTAGAAAACTTCGTTGTTGTCATAAGCTGCTTTTAGCTTCTTCACCACCGCATAGGTGGCTTAGAAAAGCGACCAGCTTCAGATGCTCTTCGCACAATCCTTCACCACCGCATAGGTGGCTTAGAAAAAGCAAAACCAAGTATTTTTTATCACTAAATCCTTCACCACCGCATAGGTGGCTTAGAAATCTACGAGAGAACGCCACACACTAAGCAACCCCTTCACCACCGCATAGGTGGCTTAGAAAGTGAGGAACTGGGCCAGTCAAGGTGATGGACCCTTCACCACCGCATAGGTGGCTTAGAAAACAAAGCGCTTATCCAGTGTGCCCGTGTTGCTCTTCACCACCGCATAGGTGGCTTAGAAACACACCCGTTAGCAACCAATCAGTATTGCAGCCTTCACCACCGCATAGGTGGCTTAGAAACAACGGTACGCTGATATTTAAATGGAATGAAGCTTCACCACCGCATAGGTGGCTTAGAAACAATAGCGGACGTGCTGATTCATTAGGGCGTCCTTCACCACCGCATAGGTGGCTTAGAAAATTCGTGCGCCGCTTAGCATTCATCGATAAAACTTCACCACCGCATAGGTGGCTTAGAAACAATAGCGGACGTGCTGATTCATTAGGGCGTCCTTCACCACCGCATAGGTGGCTTAGAAAATTCGTGCGCCGCTTAGCATTCATCGATAAAACTTCACCACCGCATAGGTGGCTTAGAAAACTTTAACCACAGCCACAGAAACAAACGCACACTTCACCACCGCATAGGTGGCTTAGAAATATGCGAGCTGGGCGGTATTACCAGCATGGAACTTCACCACCGCATAGGTGGCTTAGAAAGCGAGCTGGCAATCGCACGCATACAGCTTGCTCTTCACCACCGCATAGGTGGCTTAGAAAAAGTGTTTGCTAAAGTAATCCGTCTTAGCCTTCTTCACCACCGCATAGGTGGCTTAGAAAGACGAGCCAGCCTACCATTGCACAGCGCAATACTTCACCACCGCATAGGTGGCTTAGAAAATGAGGAAGGTGGGCTAGGCATGGGTGATGCTCTTCACCACCGCATAGGTGGCTTAGAAAAGTGTCTTACAATGTTTATGGCACATTTTCATCTTCACCACCGCATAGGTGGCTTAGAAAACAGCCTGCCCAAGTCTTGCCAGAGCCGAAACCTTCACCACCGCATAGGTGGCTTAGAAACCATTCTGTGCCTAGCGTCTGCATCATGTGGCCTTCACCACCGCATAGGTGGCTTAGAAAAGTCAGCCAGCCTTGCACCTCTAATAAATCAGCTTCACCACCGCATAGGTGGCTTAGAAAGCCACAAACACAGCAAAGCAATAACGCACCAGCTTCACCACCGCATAGGTGGCTTAGAAATCGATACCTCACTCACTGGCGATCAGGTTAGACTTCACCACCGCATAGGTGGCTTAGAAAAATGGCCAATCAGCATCAATGTCGCTTGGTCACTTCACCACCGCATAGGTGGCTTAGAAAGATAGACTGGACGAAAAGAAGAGCGAGTTTAGCTTCACCACCGCATAGGTGGCTTAGAAAAAAGTAGAAAACCATCGGCGGCCGCTTTGTAACTTCACCACCGCATAGGTGGCTTAGAAATTGTAAGCCTTGCCATCGATTGCTTGATAAGTCTTCACCACCGCATAGGTGGCTTAGAAATCGTCAATGTCAGCTTGATTATCGAGATTGTCTTCACCACCGCATAGGTGGCTTAGAAAACCAGCTGAAGATACCGCCCAGCGGAGCGCAGCTTCACCACCGCATAGGTGGCTTAGAAACACGGGTTAGGTTTATCGCCCCATTGATTACCCTTCACCACCGCATAGGTGGCTTAGAAATGCTATCCACCGCCACGCTAAGCGGATTAAATCTTCACCACCGCATAGGTGGCTTAGAAAGCTGCATGATTGGTCATCGCATTACAGCGACGCTTCACCACCGCATAGGTGGCTTAGAAAAATGGTACGCAAACAGTTAAATCAATACCTACCTTCACCACCGCATAGGTGGCTTAGAAAGTCTGCCTTGCGCCAAACTTCAACAAAGTAACCTTCACCACCGCATAGGTGGCTTAGAAAGTACGCTCGCTCTATGACTTGCTAGATGATAACTTCACCACCGCATAGGTGGCTTAGAAACCAAGATGAAGCGGCATTGGCGTATTGAATAGCTTCACCACCGCATAGGTGGCTTAGAAAACAACTGTAGTGGTCAACTAATTTAGGACACCTGATAAGAGGTTTTGATTAAAGTAACGTCTTTCTGTTTCAGCTGGTGTTAAATAATTGTTGAAAGTGTGCGGTCTCACGGTTTGATAGTAGCCCCAGATATAATCACTAATGGCACTTTTAGCCTCAGCGATATTCTCATAACCGCCCTTTGGCATCCACTCTGTTTTGAAGCTTCTAAAGAAGCGCTCAGTTGGGGCGTTATCCCAACAATTTCCACGACGGCTCATACTCTGTGTCATACCGTCGCAATCATCGATTGATTCAGCAAATTTCTTACTGGTGTAATGCGTGCCCTGATCTGAGTGAAATAACACACCACTTGGTTTGAGTCTCGTCTGATACGCCATTTTCAGAGCGTTACCTGTCAGAATACTATCGGGTGAGTCTGAGACACTAAAGCCCACCACACGACGGGCGTACAGGTCTAAAACAACGGCTAGGTAACACCAGCCGCCTTTAATGCGAATATAAGTGACATCGCCCGTCCAGACTTGGTTGGGCGCCGTTGGGCTAAATCTGCGTTTTAAAAGGTTGTCATGGGTTTTATGTTCCTGATCAGCGTGCTTGTATTTGTGGGTCTTGAGCTGGCAACTGACCAGTTTCATTTGCTTCATAATCTTGGCAGCTAAGTAACGCGTTAGCCTAATACTGTGCTCATTCCACAGGATGGCGACAATGGTGCGAGCTCCAGCTGATTGTTTGGAGTCATTGAATATTTGGGTGTAATGGACAAAATTCATGCTGGCGTAGGGTCTAACGCTATATACTGTCTATATTTGCAAGGAATCAACGCCATGAATCAAAAAACTGCCCTTTTTGTCGTGATAAACACACCAAGAAGAACGGACGTAAGCTTGGCAAACAGCAGTATCAATGTCTCGCTTGCAGCCGGCAGTTTTTAGGTGGCATCAGACTCAATAATCAAACCCTATGGAGGGAATACACTCAGGGTAAACAGACCTACCAGCAACTGGCTGATAAATACCACTGTAGTCTTAAAACCATAGC
>NZ_LXWA01000061.1:0-26447 GCF_001652315.1 Psychrobacter sp. SHUES1
TTAGAGGTTGATGAGTTCTGGACTTACGTATATCGCAAGAAGCGTAAAGTTTGGCTTATTTATGCTTATGACCGTGCTACTAATGAGATTGTCGCTTATGTCTGGGGCAAACGTGACCTAAAAACGGCTAAGAAGTTAAGAGCACGTCTTAAGCAACTTAAAGTGAGCTATGACTCTATTAGTATGGACAATTGGGACAGTTTCATAACGGCCTTTAAACCAGATAACAAACGAGTTGGCAAACAGCATACGGTAGGTATAGAAGGTAATAACTGCCGTCTTAGACACCGATTAAGACGATCGGTTAGAAAGACTTGTTGCTTCTCAAAAAAGCTTGATAATCACTTTAAAGTATTCGATCTGGTGTTCTTTTATGTCAATTATGGCTACGTCTGATGCCAGCATACTTTTTGACACACCACCAAACTGTTTAATCCTGATTAAACTTGCTTTTTCTACCCTCGCCCTCTCTCTTATACGTTTGAATCGGTGGCTGTCTGCGCCAAATAATGCTATTATTGACGACCAGCTTTAAAAGCTCAAAATATCAATTTTCGCGTCCTATCACTTCTTAAAAAACCATAAGGTATTGATAATAAAAAATTTATTATCATACAGCTTATTCCCTTTTGATTGCACCAGTAAGAGTCTTCTATGGCATTTGTACACCTTGGTATCCACAGCGAATATTCCATTACCGATTCTATCGTGCGTATCAAGCCGCTGATTAAAGCGGCAGCGGCGGACAATCAGAGTGCGCTGGCATTGACTGATTTATCCAACCTTTATGCGACGGTGAAATTTTATCGTGCCTGCTTAGGCGCGGGTATCAAGCCCATTATCGGCAGTGAAATCATTATGGATAATGAGGACACGCGCTTGGTGCTACTGGCGATGGACAATGAGGGTTATCAAAATATTACCCGTATCGTCTCGCTTGGCTTTACCGAGGGGCGCGCCGATGCTGCCAATCATGGGGTGCCAGTCGTTGAGCGTCGCCATGTTTTAGAGCACGCCGCTGGTGTCATCGTTTTATTTACCGAAAAATCCGATGTCGGTCAGGCATTGGTGAGTTCTATGCCAGAAAAAGCTGACGAGCTGCTGACAGAATGGCAAGCACAGTTTGGTGATCGCTTATATTTCGCTATCAAGCGCACCAATCGCTCGGGCGAAGACGCTTTTATAAAAGCGGCTATTCATGCCGGTGCCAAGCATCGTATTCCTATTATTGCTCACAACGATGTGCGCTTTTTAGAGCAAGATGATTTTGACGCTCACGAAGCGCGCGTTTGTATCGCAGGCTCGTATGTCCTTGCCGACCCCAATCGTCCACGGCTGTATTCAGATGAGCAGTATTTAAAAACCCAGCAGGAAATGACGGCGCTGTTTGCTGATATTCCGCAGGTCATTGATAATACCTTACGTTTAGCCACGCGCTGTAATGTGACCTTGACCCTTGGCATTAATGTCCTACCTGAATTTCCCGTGCCCGAAGGTGAAACGATTGAATCGTTTTTCCGCGCAGAATCAATACGCGGTCTTAATCATCGATTGGATAAGCTCTTTCCGATTGAAGCACGTACTGACAATTGGAGTGAATTTCGCCAAAAGTACGATGAGCGCTTAGAATATGAGCTTGAAGTTATCTTATCGATGGGCTTCCCAGGTTACTTCTTAATCGTCATGGACTTTATCCGCTGGGCAAAAGCCAACGGCGTACCGGTTGGACCCGGTCGTGGTTCTGGTGCTGGCTCTTTGGTCGCTTATGCGCTCAATATTACTGACCTCGACCCCATTCATTACGACTTGTTATTTGAGCGCTTCTTAAATCCTGAACGTGTTTCTATGCCTGACTTCGATATTGACTTTTGTATTGAAGGTCGTGACCGCGTGATTGATTATGTGGCACAAACCTATGGCCGTGAAGCGGTGTCGCAAATTATTACCTTTGGTACCATGGCAGCAAAAGCGGTGGTACGAGACGTGGCGCGGGTACAAAGCAAATCATACTTTTTGGCCAATAAAATCTCCAAATTGATTCCAAAAACCCCAGGAATTACGCTTAGCCAAGCACTTGAACAAGAGCCGCAGCTAAAAGACTTAATCTCCAACCCCGATAATATGGACTATGAAGATGCCATTGAGATTTGGGAAATGGCGATTAAACTCGAAGGCGTCTGTCGAAACGTTGGTAAGCATGCGGGTGGCGTCCTCATCGCTCCCCATAAAATTACTGACTTTAGCGCGATTTACTGTGATGACGAAGGTCACCGCGTCAGTCAGTTTGATAAAGACGACGTCGAAGCCGTTGGGCTGGTCAAGTTTGACTTTTTGGGTTTACGTAACTTAACGGTGATTAACGCCGCAGTAGAAAACATCAATCTGCGCCGCGCCCGCGAGGGCAAAGATACCTTGGTGTTAGAGGACTTGCCTTTAGACGACAAAAAAGCCTATAAGCTGCTGCAAGAAGCCAAAACCACGGCTGTCTTTCAGTTAGAAAGTATGGGTATGAAAAAATATCTATCCAAATTACAACCAACCAATATCGAAGACGTCATTGCCATGTGTGCGCTCTATCGTCCGGGTCCACTCGATGCAGGCATGGTTGAGATGTATATCGACCGTAAGCATGGCCGCGAGGAAGTCATTTATGACCATCCTAACCTTGAGCCAATTTTAGAAAATACCAACGGCGTTATTGTCTATCAAGAACAGGTGATGCAAATCTCGCAGGTCATGGCAGGCTACAGCTTGGGCGGCGCTGATATGCTACGCCGCGCCATGGGTAAGAAAAAACCTGAGGAAATGGCCAAACAGCGCGATATTTTTGTCACGGGTGCGACCGCGCAAGGCATCGATAAAACGACATCGGGCGGCGTCTTTGACTTGATGGAAAAGTTTGCTGGCTACGGTTTTAACCGCTCGCATTCTGCTGCTTATGGCGTCCTTGCTTATCAGACGGCTTATTTAAAGCAGTACTACCCTGCCGAATTTATGGCGGCGGTACTCACCTCTGATATGAACAACACTGATAACGTGGTGTTCTTTATCAATGATTGCCGCGAAAACTTCGGTTTAACCGTCGTTAATCCATCGGTAAACCGTAGTGAGTGGCATTTTGTCGCCGATACGCCGACCAATATTATTTATGGCTTGGGTGCGATTAAAGGTGTTGGTGAAGGTGCGGTTGAGTCTATCGTTGAGGCGCGCCGACGTGAAGGACCGTTTAAAGATTTATACGACTTTTGCCGCCGCGTTGATATTAAAAAAGTCAATAAACGTACATTGGAAGCCTTAGTCAGTGCGGGCTGTTTTGATGATTTTGCCGCGACTTTACGACCAGACTTGCCAAGCGACGAAGCATACGAGATTCGCGGGGCGCTGATGAGTCAACTGCCAAGCGCCGTACAAGCTGCGGAACAAGACCGCCAAAACAATGAGCTTGGCATGATGGACTTGTTCGGTGAAATGGATGGCGTGGTCGCAGCGCCACCACTGATCATGACACCAGAGCTGATTTGGGGTGATAAACATCGTCTAAAAGCGGAAAAAAATACCTTAGGTTTATACTTAACTGGACATCCTATCGATGAATATCGCGATGAGCTTAAACGTTATACCTCCGGCGCTCGCCTCGATAAGCTGGCAGACACGGGTTATAACGGTAGCTGCTACTTTGCGGGTTTGATTATCGATATTGCCAATTTCGGTACGCGTAACGTCATCACTTTAGACGATGGCACCTCACGTCTAGAAGTCAGCTGTTATGCCGAGCGCTTTAACCGTGTAAAAGAGCAGTTGAAGATTGATGAAGTCGTCGTCATTAAAGGCAGTATCCGTGAGCGTGACGGGCGCATTTTTGCCCGTCTTGATAATGCCATGAGTATGGTTGATGCACGCCTGCGTTGGATGAAAAAAATTAGCATCAAAGTCCACGGTAGCGATATTAATCTGCTCACACGTATGCAGCCTTTGCTAAAATCCGCTCAAGCAGACATCATACCAGCGCCGCGCTTGTCTTATCACGATGAGCAGGACGAGAAAGGTAATAACGGCGGTGCAAACGGCGCTTACGATCCAGCGATGGGCGGCAGCTTATACGATGAAAACGGCAATGATTTATTGGCGCTAGAAAATGACATGCATCAAGATGCGCTGCAAAACGGCGGCTATGCTAATAATGTCCTTAGCAACACCGATGATTCTATTAATGATAACTGCTTGCCGCTTGGGCTGAGCATTTATGAAGAATACGGTATTGCCAATGTCGGGCTATCTGAGCATTGGCGCATCTACCCTAACGATGACAATTTGCAGCAATTAAAGAGCATGGTTAATGAAGACAATTTACATTTTCATTATAGCTAACACCTTTATAGTAGCTAAGCTGAGCCTTTAACTTTTAAAATATTGGACACATGATTATGACTGAACATCCTAACAATACAAATACGCAAAACGATGATGAGATTATCAATGACGAGCAATTTGATGACATGCGTGAGTTGTTAGAAGAGGACTTTGTTGATTTGATACAAGTGTTTTTTACCGACAGTCACGAGCGCATTGTCAAACTAAGACGCGCACAACAAGAAAAGGATAATGCCAACGGCTATGAGCTTGCGCATGCGCTAAAAGGTGCCAGTGCCAATTTGGGTGCGACTCAGTTAACTCGCCTTAGTAGCCAATTACAAGAAGCGTGCCGTGAGCGCCTTATTGGTGACCAAGCTGGTTTAGTTGAAGACGTCGCCGTAGCATTGCAACGGGTTGAACAAGAAATTAAACAAAGACTGGGGCTATAATGCGTAACGACTCTGCCTCAACTTTGATGCCATCGAAAAAATTAGCGCTCTCAACCGGCAGTCTTACGGTAAGCGATTATCTGTCTTCCTTACAAATTGTCATGGTCAATACCACTTTACCTGCCAATATTGGCTCAGCGGCGCGCGCCATGCACACCATGGGTCTATCGCGTCTGACCGTTGTTGACCCCAAGCTGCCCATTGATGAAATCAGTGTTTCGCACGCGGCAGGCGGTAGTGAATTATTAATGTCAGCCACCATAACGCCGACGTTAGAATCGGCGATAGCGGATTGCCAGCTGGTATTTGCGGCCAGCAGCCGTAGCCGTCACATGCCGCGTCCTGTGGTCACACCGACGCAAGCGGCCAACATCATGTTTGACTTTATCGATAAGCAAACTGCGCTTAATTTAGCAAATAATAGTGAAAGCCCGCAAGCTATTAGCAAGCCCAACATCGCTATCTTATTTGGTCGTGAAGACCGCGGTTTGACCAACGAAGAGCTGGCGTACGCCGATTATCATATTCAAATCGATGCCAATCCCGCTTATCCGGTGCTCAATGTTGCCTCTGCCGTACAGGTCATTGCCAGCTTTATCTTTGCTTATGCGCAAACCCATGCTCAAAACCCTGATGAAAGCTTAGACGATGTAAACCCAGTTCAGCCCATATTAGACGTGCATTTACGTCAACAATGGGATGAGCCGGCCATCACCCAGCAGCAACTACAACAGCTCGTTCAGCGTACCACCAACTTGATGGTTCAACGCGGCTTAGCAGACAGTGAACATTTAAAATCCTTGCCAGCGCGACTGTCGCGACTTGGCTCACGCGTGCAGCTGGATCAAAAAGAGTATCAGCTATTAAGCGCACTGATTGCTAAGCTTAGCAAACATTAGAAAAATGGTTTTATCATTACGTTTTTAGCGCCATTTAGCATTTATTTGCGGGACTTGTCTTTGAACAGATAGAAGCCTGAGCCACACAGATAAGACAACACTGTATTTTACAACTCAAAGCTGTTATAACTTTAAAAGATGTCATTGTGATTTTTCTGACACTATTTTCCTGACAGTATTTTTCTGACAATCGATAGGACGCTTTATGTCATTGCCAACCTCCTTGTTCAAATCGCTTGCCCGTATCAAAAAAGACCTACAAGAAGATGTCGAAGCGGTATTCAATCGCGACCCTGCTGCGCGTAATAGCCTAGAAGTCATCTTGACCTACCCTGGCATTCACGCCCTGATTTTACATCGCGGCGCGCATTGTCTTTGGCAAAATGAGCAAAAACTGGCGGCGCGCGCCGTTTCTTATGGCTCGCGTATCATCACTGGCATTGAGATTCATCCTGCCGCTAAAATCGGCAAGCGTTTTTTTATTGACCATGGCGTCGGCGTAGTGATTGGTGAAACGGCTGAGATTGGCAACGACGTTACCCTTTATCACGGCGTCACCCTTGGCGGCGTTTCATGGAATAATGGCAAACGTCATCCTACTTTAGAGGACGGAGTCATTGTCGGTGCTGGTGCCAAAGTATTAGGACCATTTACGGTTGGTAAAGGCGCTAAAATTGGCTCAAATGCGGTGGTGGTCAAACCCGTACCCGCAGGTGCAACGATGGTTGGTAGCGCCGCTCGTATGATTTCAGACCATCATGACGAAAAAGGCAATCCTATTACAACCAAAGTACAGGACGCCAAACAACAAGAAAAAGCCGCGCAAGCAGGTGCAACTGCTGACCAGCAAGAAACAGACCCTACTTCTAACACTGCACGAGCGACGGCGTTTCAGGCTTATGGGATTGACCCTTCTTCACAAGACCCAGTGGCTGAAGCCTTTGCTAAAATGCTCGAACATATCCAGCAGTCGGAAAATCGACTCGATCAACTACAAGCGGCCATGTGCAAGATAGACCCAAACTTTTGCAAAAAAGAATACGATAAACTGTGCTTAGAAGACTTAGATGTCATCGGTCGTGCTGATATGGATGCAGCTGGCACTGACCAGAAGTAAATTGCTCGCTAGCTTGGAGATTAAATAAAAAGAGGCCAATTCAATTGGTCTCTTTTTATTTTAACCAATAGACAAATAGCGCTTTAACGACTAACTATCGTCAAAATATTCTAAAAACGCAACGGTATTGCTGATATCAATTTTTTGTAGCCTCTGTCTGCGCAGGCACAGCAAGCAAGAAAAATTGATATCAGCAGTGCGTGATGTCTCTATATTACTTTTCACTCACTATAGTTAACAGACAACATTTATAAAAATGACGAGTCAGGCTGGGTCAAAAACTCTATTTCCTCGCTACTCGACACCCGTCCTAAAATGTCATTACGATGCGGATAACGGCCAAATCGATCGATAATTACTTTGTGTTTGAGCTCAGCATCTATGCTGTCTGCATTGGTATATTGTTTAAATAACCTTTCTGCTTGCTGATGAATCAGTTTTGATTCACTGTGCATATAAGGCATCAATACAAACTTACGTTCATCAATCGTTTCAAACGCCTCTAATGCTCCGGCAGCCACCGCCTCTTGCGCAAGTACAAGGCACATCGCATCTTGGGCAAAAGCCGCTGGCGTATTACGGTAAATATTGCGCGAGAACTGGTCTAATATAATAATTTCTGCTAAGCGCCCTTGTATGCTGCTACGCCACGTATAAAACTCTGCCGCCGCTGCTTGCTCAAGTATATCGCTGTAGCGCTCTATTAATAACTTATCAAACGCTAAGTCTTTTTCAAAAAACTTCTCACTACCTGCCTCATTAAAACAAAAATCCAATATATCGTTGTACATCGTTTTCTCACTATCATGATTTAAAGCTATGCTTTAAAAACATTGTTTAAAAGATAAAATATGCAGTCAAGACTATATAACTGTTAATGAATATTTAGTCATTTTGTCTTATACTCTTTTATTATTCATAATTAAAAAAAGGCACTATCATGGCGCGTTTACAAGACAAAGTTATCATTATCACGGGCGCAGCTCAAGGCATGGGTGAAACTCATGCGCGTTTATGTATGGCGGAGGGTGCTAAAGTCGTCTTGACCGACATCAATTCTGATAAAGGCGACGCCTTGGCCGCCGAACTTGGCGCTGATGCGCTATTTATCAAACATGATGTCACCAATGAAGATGATTGGGAACAAGTCGTTAAAGAAACACAGGTAAAATTTGGTCAAATCGATGTCTTAGTAAATAACGCGGGTATTACCACGCACAAATCTATCTTGGATACTTCTTTGGAAGACTATCGCAAGATTTTAGAGATTAACCAAGTATCGGTCTTTTTAGGCATGAAAGCGGTTATTCCAACGATGAAAGCCGCTAAGCAAGGCTCTATCATCAATATATCATCGATTAACGGTTTGGTTGGCGGCGCTATCGGTTATACCGATTCTAAATTTGCGGTACGCGGTATGACTAAAGCGGCGGCATTAGAGTGCGCCCCTTATGGCATACGTGTGAACTCCATTCACCCAGGCGTCATCGCTACCCCGATGATTATGCAAGACGATACCAAAGATGCAGTTGAAGCTTTTGCCAAAACCATTCCGATGAGACGTGTGGCTCAGCCCGAAGAAGTCAGCGGTATGGTGCTATTTTTAGCATCAGATGAATCGAGCTACTCAACAGGTTCAGAATTTATTATTGATGGTGGTTTGACGGCGCAGTAAGGATTTTTGCGCTAAACCATATGAATTAGATAAAAGCTGGGTAGTACCCGGCTTTCATTTTGAGATACTTGAAGGAAAATACTAAGGATTTAATAGCTTTGACTTATTCTTAATAACAGCTCAGCCACTTCATTTAACTTCTTTAAAGCCCACTCAAAATCAACTCTTCAACCCCTGCCCTTTCATGGGCCTTAAATGGATAACGATCTGCCATGATTATCCATTGCTCTGAATTTTTGACTATTTTTTTAGGCGCCAAATAATTGCTTAGGCTATTTTCTCTATCGTCTAATTTTATTAGTAAAATATCAATATCCATAGCGACTTTTTTTATAGGGTTTTTTATTGATTCAGAGCAACGCTGTCTACCGCAATCACTCTCAATTTTTTTAAAAGTCTGCTGCAACTGCTGCAGGGTCATGGCAGATGTAAGGGTTAAATAAACACACTGATTGGTATAGTCAGGTTTTGGTAGCTCAGGTGTCGCGGTAAAATCAGGATTTTGAAATGCCGTTGATAGCTGTATTTCACCTAAAGCCGCAAGCTGTTCTCGAGCGCGTGGTAAGTATTTCTCAGCTTGATAATTACTACCGAGGGCGAGCAGCACTGCCGATACAGAATGCGTTTGCAGCTGTTCAGGCGCGCACTGTTTTAAGTCTTCAAGATTCAAATCAGCCAATGCTCTATGTGTCATCAGATTAACTATCTTGGTTTACATTGGATTCGGCTATTGAGCCTTTGGCATAACGGGTGATCTGCACCCCAACCGCATCCGCTTGTTGAATAGCAGTTGGCTTGGCAACGCTGAGCGTTATTTTATGACAGTTATATTTTGCCAGTAGCTTATCAGCGATTTGACCAGCCAAATGCTCAAGCAGCTGCGCTTGAATGGCTTGGCACCATGCGCTCACATCATCGCAGACCGCTTTGTAATTGAGCGCATCATTAACATCGTCTGACACAGCCGCTTTATTAATATCCGTCTCAAGCGCTATGTCAATCAGGAGTGGCTGCGTAATAGCGCGCTCCCAGGCATAGACACCAATCACCGCCTCTACTGTTAAGCCTTTGACAAATACCACATCAGATTCGGTATGAAACATGCGCTTATCCTTATTTATTATACTTTTATTTTAAAACAATTTTACGATAACGCCTCGTCGCGCAGGCGCGCAGCTTTTAACGCTTTACTCGGACGATGGCGCCATAGGTCAATACTGAATAATAATAACCCAAGCCAAATCAAACCAAATACCGCCAGACGATGTAAATCAAAAGGCTCGTTATAATAGAATACCGCCAAGAAGAAAATAAAGGTCGGGGTCAGATAATTCATAAAACTTAGAATACTAAAAGCAACCATCTTAGTCGATTTATTAAACAACAATAATGGTATCAGCGTAATCGGACCTGCCAGCATCAGCAGCCAAATGTTTGAGGTAAACCAAAAACTTAACTGACTACTCACCACGTCAGCTTGCCAAAACCACCATAAACAGATCGGTACTAACATGGTGGTTTCTACAAACATGGCATCGACCGCCGTGAGCGGTGTTTGGCGCTGGATGGTGCCGTAAGTACTAAAACTAAAGGCTAAAATCAGCGATATCCATGGCAGGCTACCAATCATAACGACTTGAATCAGCACGGACAATAGCGCAAAACCAATAGCTACCCATTGCAAGGGGCGCAAACGCTCTTTAAACAAAATCATCGAGAGCGCCACGCCGACCAATGGTCCGATAAAATAACCCAAACTGGCCTCAAGAATGCGGTCGTGGTTGACCGCCCATACATAAGTAAGCCAGTTGGTGGCAATAATCAAACCCGATATAAAAGAAAATGCTATCCATCTCGGGTTTTGCTTTAGCGTATCAATCCATTGCCAGCGCTTGGTCAGCACCAATACGATAAGCAAGCAGGCAAAGGTCCATATAATGCGATGGCCGATAATCTCGGTCGCATCATAAGCAGCGAGCTGCTTAAAGTATAACGGAAATGCACCCCAAATAAAGAACGCTGTTAGCGCGGTGGCAATACCGCGTCTGGTGGTTTGAATAGGAGCAACGGGTTTTTTGACAACATTTTGAGTGGCCATAAGACGATACAACTTTTTAGAGCAAAGCGCGCCCTTACCTATTTTTAAACCATTATCAAATGATAAAAGTAAGAGCGCAGGGTTACTACGTAGAGGGTAGAAAGTAAAAAGCAATGCGTTGATACCAACTAAGTACCAACACATTGCTCACGACAACAACTATTATTAAATAAATTTTATAACAAGTTTAAAATTTAGCTTTTGGACTTTAACAGATTCAGAAGATAAAGCTTTAAATTTTAGAAGTTAATAATATTTTGTCAGGTAATTAACAACTTCAATATTAAGCCGCGCCATTATCGACCTTGATAGACATACCAATTTGATTGGCAAGCTCAGCAAATCCTGGGAAACTGGTATTGACGGTTTCAACGCCTTCAATGGTAATCTGCTTCGCTGCACGTAAGCTGGCAACCGCAAAACTCATGGCAATACGATGGTCATGATGCGAGGTAATATGTCCGCCGCCAAAGACAGGCTGGCTGTTATTCACTTCATTAACGTTACTGCCCTTACCTTCGATGCCTTTACCTTCAATAATCAGGCCATCTTCAGTCACCGTACAATCAATGCCTAGTGTTTGTAGACCGTCTGCCATCACGGCGATACGATCTGACTCTTTCACACGCAACTCTTTTGCACCGGTTAACACCGTACGACCTTGGGCACAGCTAGCAGCGATAAATAATACGGGAAACTCATCAATCGCTAAAGGTACTAAATATTCTGGAATCTCGATACCTTTTAGGCTTGAGCTGCGAATAGTAATGTCCGCCACTGGCTCGCCGCCGACATGGGTTTCATTGCTTAGGCTAATATCAGCATTCATCAATTTTAAAATATCAATGATACCCGTACGCGTCGGATTAATACCCACTTGCGTTAGGGTCAGCTCGCTGCCCTGACTGATAGCTGCGGCTACCATAAAGAAAGCCGCTGATGAGATATCAGCAGGAACGGCGATATCGCCGCCTGTAAGCGTACCGCCACCTTTGACGCTGACACGATTGCCATCAACCATCACAGGATAACCAAAGGCTGAGAGCATACGTTCGGTATGATCGCGGCTAACTTCAGGTTGAATAACGGTCGTGGTACCTTCTGCCCAAAGTCCCGCCAATAATAAGCAAGACTTAACCTGTGCAGAGGCAACTGGCATATCATATTCCATACCTTGGAGCGGCTCACCAACATTCGCTCGACCCGTAATGCTAAGCGGTGCGGTACCATTATGACCGGTACTTTGAATGACGGCTCCCATTTCACGTAATGGTGCGGCCACACGTTCCATCGGACGCTTATTTAGACTGGTATCGCCTGTCAATACACTATCAAATGACTGCGCTGCTAATATACCGGCAAGCAGGCGCATACTGGTGCCTGAGTTGCCCATATATAAGGGCGTTTTGCTTGGTTTTAGACCGTTCATACCGACGCCATGAATGGTTAATTTACCTTTATCAGGGCCTTCAATACTCACGCCCATATCACGAAATGCTTGCAAGGTAGCCAGCGCATCCTCTCCTTCCAAAAACCCTGTGACGTTGGTGACACCTGTGGCAAGGCTACCAAGCATGATACTGCGATGCGAGATAGATTTATCACCAGGAATAGTAATGGTGCCAGAGACGGTGTTGCTAGGAGTAATATTATAAGAAGCTGACATGGCAGAAGTATCCGTATAAGGGGTGCTGGCTAACATATGGCCAAAATGTCGCCGTGCGGCTTGCGCGCGGCCCAAAAGCCCCATGAGGGCGGTCGAATCTTTATCAATGATAAGCTGGCGCATATTCTGTAGATAAACGCCATACTCGTCAAGAGCGCTTATAATCGCGCTTTGGTTGGCAAAAAATATATCATGCCACATTTTAGGGTCGCTGGCGGCAATACGGCTAAAGTCGCGAAAACCGCCTGCGGCATAGCGAAACATATCTAAATTGTCATCATGACTTGCCAGCTGTTCAACCAAATTAAACGCCAGCAAATGCGGCAGATGACTGGTATGTGCCAATATTGCGTCATGACGTTCAGCCGCCATCGGCATGACCGTCGCACCAACTGCTTCCCATAACTGACGAAGCTTAGCAACAGCGTTATCATTGGTCGTTGGCAGCTCACAGATAATCACGCTATGATTGACAAATAGAGTGGCGCGCCTGGCATGATAGCCTGAATTTTCCGCTCCAGCAATCGGATGCGCAGGGACAAACCCCGTTGGTAGCGAGCTAAAGACCGCTTTTGCCGCCTCAATGATATTAACCTTGGTACTACAGACATCAGTAATGAGGCAATCAGCAGCAAGCTGTCCATGATCCATCGCGGTTTTGATATCGACAAACACAGCCTTTACCGCTTGCACTGGCACGGCGATGACAATTAAGTCGCTGCCCGATACCACTTCACTTAAGACGGCACTACCCGCATCTAGCAAACCATGTTGCATGGCTTCATCGATGCTTGGTGCATGTCGATCAACCGCCACCAAGCGCGCACTTAAACCAAGGTCTTTGATGGCTTGGGCAAGACTCGCGCCAATCAGCCCGAGACCGATAACACAGACTTGCTCAAATAATGGCGGCTGAGTATGTATAGACGATTGCATATGATTGTTTTGGTTGGTTATGAGTTGATTGCTTAAGTTTCGATTACTTATATTTTGATTGCTAAGGTTGTTTTGCTGGCGACTCACGGCGTTTCTCTTTCAACAAACCAGCATCAGTAGGCATAAAGCATGCTGATATTGGCGTCGTAAAATTGATTTATTTTTTGATTAAAATACGGATAACTACTTTTTTATTAATCTTCAGTCAGTATTGAGCGCAAGGTATCAATCAGGCGCATATTATCTTCTGCAACCCCTACCGTAATACGCAGCCAATTGAGCAAACCATAACCTGCTAATGGACGCACTATCACGCCTTGCTCTAGCAATGCTTGATAAATGGCAGCCGCGTTTATGTCTTCCATCTCAACTTCTATTTCAACCATGATAAAGTTGGCATGCGACTTAATAAACCCTAGCCCCAAGGCATCAAACTGCTTTTCTAACCAGCGCATTTGCTCTTGGTTATTAAGTCTTGTTTTTTCAATAAAGTCTTGGTCTGCAAGCGCAGCATTGGCAGCAGCTAAAGCGACTCTACTAACGTTAAAGGGCTGACGAATGCGATTGAGTAAATCGGCGACAGCGACTGAGCTTAGCGCATAACCAACACGCAAACCTGCTAGCCCATAGGCTTTTGAAAAAGTACGTACAATAACCACATTCTCAAATTCATCGAGCAGCGCTCTATTATTACTCTCAGGACTATATTCGATATAGGCTTCATCTAGTACCACCAACACTGAGCTTGGCACACTAGCCACAAATGCACGTAACTCTTGCTGCGTAAGCTGCGTACCCGTTGGGTTATTAGGATTGGCGATAAAGACCATTTTGCTATTAGGATTGTCCGCTACCGCCTGACTCATCGCCTTTAAATCATGACCAAAACGATTGGCTGGCACTTCCACGCCTTTTGCGCCTTGCATTTTGGCCAGCATCGGATAAACGATAAAAGCATACTGACTATAAATAATCGCATCATCGACGCCAGCAAAACTACGCGCTAAGATATCAAGCAAATCATCAGAGCCATTACCTAAAGTAATCTGGTCGACACCAACATCGTTAAAGTCAGCAAGTGCTTGTTTGAGATAATAACCATTGCCATCAGGATAACGTGCCAGCTGACCCAGTTGCTCGGTAATCGCAAGCGTGACATGCGGTGAGCAGCCCAGTGGATTTTCATTACTAGCAAGCTTGACCACATCTGAGACACCGTACTCGCGTGTCAACTCTTCAACCGGCTTGCCCGTCTGATAAGGCATTAGCTCTAAAATACTGTCATAGGCCGGCACTAGCGGTGATAAATTTGACTCTGTCGACTGTGATGACTGCATGATTTATCCTTGGATGTGATAAGGCATTTACTGTTGATGAATCCCTACTGTTAAAACCATTCTATTAAGCCAGCTTTATAGCACGGCTTTTGGATAAGAACCTAAAATGCGCAAATCTTTGACCAATGGACGGATATCAGCAATTGCTGCACTCACATTTGCGTCTTCGATGTGGCCATCCATATCGATAAAGAACACGTAAGCCCATTTATTTGGACGTTCAGGACGCGTCTCGATACTGGTCATCGACACGCCATGATAAGACAAGGGCTTTAAGATTTCGATCAGGGCGCCTGCTTTATCATGCGCTGAAACCATAATTGAAGTTTTATCTTGACCCGATGGCGCAATCGCCTCGTGACCGATAATTAGGAAACGCGTGGTATTGCTAGGATTGTCTTCGATGTTTGAATACAGCTTATGTAAATCGTACTCTGCCGCTGCCACATCACCGGCGATTGCCGCTGAATGCCATTCGTTTTTGAGACGGCGGGCCGCTTCACCATTGCTCGATACCGCCACACGCTCAACATTTGGGAAATTAACATCGAGCCAATGGCGGCACTGCGCCAATGACTGCTGATGTGAGTAGATACGGCTTAAGCCATCAATTTTGGTGTGTTCAGCAACCAAGAAGTTTTGATGAATAGGCAACTCAACTTCACCGATTATCTTTAAGCTAGAAGATAAGAAGCCATCTAAGGTATGGTTAACCACGCCCTCTGACGAGTTTTCAACTGGTACCACGCCATACATTGCTGTGCCTGCTTCAACTTCGCGAAACACATCAGTAATAGTATTTAGCGGCACGGTATCGGCGGCTTTACCAAAATGCTTTAAAGCGGCGGCATGGGTAAAGGTGCCGACAGGGCCTAAGAACGCAATACGCTGCGGTGCTTCCAAGTCAAGGCAGACTGACATGATTTCGCGGAACAAACGCGCCATTTTTTCATCGGCGATGGGCCCAGTATTACGTTCCATCACCGCCTTTAACACTTGCGCTTCACGCTCAGGACGATAAAAAATAGGATTGGTTTTTTCGGCATCAGGACTATTGGCAACGTGGTCTTTTTTTACCGTCGCTACTTGCTGCGCCAATTTGGCACGGTTATTAATGAGCGTTTGAATTTCGCAGTCAACGGCATCAATACTTTGGCGCAATGTGTTTAAAAACGCTTTATCAGTTGCAGCCCCATCAACACTTGCAGGGGTTTGGTTTAGATTGTCTACATTTTGCTCTGGTGACTGCTCACTCATTACCGCCCATCCTTTTTCTAATATTATTGCTAAAGTTATTGCTAAATTTATGACTGTTGTCTATTAGCGAGGTAACCTGCTTATTTTAATAATAAATGCTCGCTTAGTTCTCATGTTTAGCGAGCCAAACAGTGGATCGGCTCTACTATAGCAAAAACTATCGACAGTGCCCATTCGTAAATACGCGCAAATAAGCAATTTGCCATAAATCTTAGCACAGTTATGCACGATAAACGCTATACCCTATAAAACTATCAGGCTACAACCGTCCAAATATATGATACAGTTTAAAGATAGCCGTTAAATTCACCATACCGCCATGATAAATCGCTTTATCAATGAAAATTCATAAGCAACTAACTGAAATAACCAATCTAAATAACACGGCTAAATAAAAACATCAAAACGTAAATTAATCATAGGATATCTGATGAGCGCATTACAACAGCTTCGCACCATGACCACTATTGTCGCTGATACGGGCGACCTTGCCGCCATTGCGCGTCTAAAACCCATCGATGCCACGACCAATCCAAGCCTTATTACCAAAGCGCTGATTCATCCGGACAATGAAGCGCTGATGTCAGAAACCATGAGTCGCCATCGCGGTGATGTCGATGCAGTGATTGATGAATTAACCGTTCAAATCGGCTGTAATATTTTGGCATTGATTGAAGGTCGCGTTTCAACCGAAGTCGATGCACGCTTATCTTATGACACTCAAGCCACCATTGATAAAGCGCTCAGCTTTATGGAAGCCTACCAAAAAGCAGGTATTGATTCAGAGCGCGTATTGATTAAGATGGCCGCAACCTGGCAAGGTATTGAAGCGGCGCGTTACCTTGAAACTCAGGGAATTCACTGCAACTTGACGTTATTATTCGGTCAGCATCAAGCGATTGCTTGTGCCGATGCGGGCGTGACCCTAATCTCGCCTTTTGTAGGGCGTATTTTAGACTGGCAAAAACGTCAGCAAAACCGCCAAAATGTCCCTGCTTCAGATGATATGGGTGTGCAATCGGTCAAGCTTATTTACCAATACTACAAACAACATGGCTATAAGACCCAAGTGATGGGCGCAAGTTTCCGCTCGACCGAGCAAATATTAGCACTGGCTGGTTGTGATCTATTGACCATCGCGCCCAATCTGATTGATGAGCTGGCAGCCATGGATGTCGAAGTGACACGCCAACTGTCACCAAGTATGTCAATGGATTTGCCCGACATGGCGAAGGTCAGCTTAACCCATGACGAGTTCAGTGCCGCTTATCAGCAAGATATCGTCACCCAAGACTTATTACCCAAGGGTATCGATGGCTTTATCGGTGCGCGTGATGAGCTTGCGCAAATGCTCGCGGCGATGCGAGATTAACTGCGATATTTATATATTTTATGCGTTTGCCTACTAATCACGAGTGCTGAGATTGTCTCAGTATGAACCCCTTGTCATAAAAGTAATTTGCCTGCTTCTATCAAGTTGGCTATGATAAGCGACTTTATATAACAACAAGCAAGGCTCGATTATGAAACGGCTAGCAGTGATATTAGCAGGTAGTACGCTTGCAATGAGTGGCTATGCGGCAAACTGGTTAGAGGTCTCAAAAAGCCAAACTGGCTCTATTTTTAGCTTGGATGTGGATTCTATCGAACGCTCAGACATTCATATTATTGATGAAAAAGAAGTCGAAAACATTACTGTCTCAATTCGTAGAACCTATCCTGCGCCAAAGGATAGCGCAAAAGACGCTAAAGAAAACGAGGCGAAAGCAAAAGAGAGTAAAGACAGAGGCGCTAATAAAACAGTGAAAGAAACCAGCATTCATCATAGCGACCAACAATGGCTTATCTCATGTAAGGACGCAAGCTACTATCAGCGTGCTTACGTCAATTATGCAGCTGACGATAAAGTATTAAAATCTTGGCAATCTGATAAGCCGATATTAACGACCAAAGACTTTAAGCTGACCAAACCAAAAACAATCAGTCGCTTGCTCGTCGAACAGGCGTGTAAAAGTTATCAGCAAGCTAAATAGCGTAAAGTAAAACGAATTAAGGTAAATAAATACCATTAAAAAAAGCGCGCTGAACTATTGATTCAGCACGCTTTTTTTAATGCTAAGAATCCATAATTTTAAGCTTTTAAAACTGTATAAACAGGTACAGGAAACTCGCCATGTAGAGCAACCAAATCTAACAATACCAAGGCGCCAACGACCGTATGCTGTGCAGATTTACACAGCTCATAAGCGGTCATCAGCGTGCCGCCTGTCGCCAAGATATCGTCGACCAATAATACCCGCTCAGGCGGTAAGTTATTTTGCATCTCAAGCGTGTCTTTGCCGTATTCTAATGCATAAGCTTTATTGGCAACCGGTGGCGGTAATTTACCGGGTTTACGTAGCAAAATCATGCCTTTACCCAAACGTCCCGCCAGCAAACTGGCAAATACAAATCCACGCGCCTCTACGGCGCCTAAGCAATCCACTTCATCAAGCAAACCTTTAGGCAAAGCCGCTAACATCTCATCAATCACCGCATTGATATGACTGCGTAGTAACGGTGTAATATCATAGAAATCGATACCAACTTTTGGGAAGTCTGGTACTGTGCGAATGATTTGCCAAAATGGATGGTCAGTATTGAGCGTATTAGATGAATCGGTTGTGGTCTTAACTTCAGCTGATGTAACGGCGGCATTCGCGCTCATAGTAACCCTTAACTTATAAAACTCAAATAATGATATGACGGTGGTAAATGAGGTAGGTGATAAATGAGATAACAATCGCTAAAAATAGCGGCGAGAATTATAGCATAATCGGCTTTATCGTGGCGGCAAAATCGGCAATGACAGCCCAGATAAAACCTTGAAAGTGACGCATAAGCACTTGATAAAAGCTGGTGAATCTCAATATACAAGTGTAAACTTAACTATGAAAATAACCGCTATATGCTAAACTACGTGCGTTTTTACATGCTAAATGTTGGCTAGAATACTTAATAATTGCTTTAAAAACGCCAATTAATCTAGTTAACGCCACTAGTAATAGCAAAAACGCTGGTAAAAGAAACATTGGTAATCGTAATACTGGAAATAATCGATAGGACTATTTATGAAACGTTATGAATGTATTGTCTGCGGCTGGATATACGACGAAGAGCTTGGCTGCCCTGAAGAAGGCATCGCGCCTGGCACCAAATGGGAAGACATTCCAGACGACTGGACGTGCCCAGAATGCGGCGTTGGCAAGCTTGATTTTGAGATGCTCGAATTTTAAGCCAACGACCATCTAAATAGGATACTTCATGATAGAATCAAGCCCCACCAATCACACAAACGCGTCTGTAAATTCAGAAGAAACCGACAATGCTTTAGTGCTTAATGACAAAATGACGAATGATGCAACGCCTAGCTCTTCACCATCTAATTCTTCAGCACTTAGCGCTGCGACAATCGACTCTCCAACAATCGATTACCCGACGCCTGAATGGCAAAAGTTTGGCGATCATGCTTGGTATCCGTCTGATTTAAGCGAGCATCTTTATCAATCGATGATCGATATCGGCGATGGCATTGAGCTGTGTGTTGAGGCAGGTGGTGATCCCAAGAATCCACCGTTACTTATGATTATGGGGCTTGGCTCACAAATGGTGTTTTGGCCCAATAATTTCATCAAGCGCTTTATCGATGCCGGTTTCTTTGTGATTCGTTTTGACAATCGTGATATCGGCTTGTCGTCCAAAGTACAGATTGATGGTTTGCCGCGTATCAGCCAATTAAAAATGATGATGCGTCTGCAAACGGGACTATCGAATAAAGGCGCGCCAGTTGCTTATAATTTGACCGATATGGCAGAAGATACGGCGCGTTTAATCAAGGCCTTAAAACTGGGTAAAACACATCTGCTTGGCGCTTCTATGGGCGGTATGATTGCTCAAATCGTCGCCGCGCGTTATCCAAGTTTGGTGCAGCGCATGGCATTGATGTTTACCACCACCAATCGAGCGTTTTTAAAACCGCCGAAACCTAAGCAGTTATATACCCTTATCAATCGTCCTGAGAGCCATTCTGAGCGCGATATCGTGCGTCATAGCGTCTGGTTTATGAAAACGGTTGGTACGCCAGGACACGTCAATGTGCGCATGGTACGTGACATCGCCAAGATACGCTATCAGCGTAATTTTCACCCGCTTGGTACGGTACAACAGCTCAATGCTATCTTAGCTTCTGGCTCGATTAGCAAATATAGCAAACAAGTTAAAGCACCGACGATTGTGCTGCATGGTAGCGCTGATGGTCTGTTACCCGCCTCACAAGGTCGAGTGGTTGCAAAGACCATTCCTAATGCAAGCTTTCATTTAATCGAAGGTATGGCACACGATATTCCCGAATACTATCAGCCCTATATGGTCGATTTAATTAGCAAGCATCTATTAGACAAGTAGTACTTCAAGCTTAAAATTAATGATCATTAAGTATGAAAAAAGAGTGTTAGAACGACGGATAACCTATCGTTCTAACACTCTTTTTTTATTGCACATTGAGTTGTCACGTTAATAGATATGTGCGATTGGTATAAATTTTAATCACAAGCAATGCTGTCACCCTCTTTATCAATACACATTTTATTGCCGTTTTCTAAATTGCCAATCCAAGCTTTGCCATTTGTAAATACAAATGCAGGTTGGTCTTTATAATGATCGCTCGCATTCACACCGTTATTATCAAAGCGAAAAGGAATCACCAACTCGCCGCCTAAATTGACAAAGCCCCATTCATTATCGATACGCACGCCCGCCAATCCTTCAGAAAATGGTCGCACTTCATCGAAAGAATAGGTAATCATAGAGATGTTATTCTCATCAACAAAGCCCCATCTGCCGTCTTGTTGACGCGGCTGCAAGGTGGTAAAACCACGAGACGGTTCTAGCTTCTGCGATTCTTTGGCATTACTGCTATTATTCTTGATGTTATTAGCAGCGGCGCTCTTCGCTGTTTGACTAGCAGCACTACTATTTAGGTCAGATATAGGTTTGCCATTTTTATCCAACCAGTTGATGGCTTGATTTTTACGTACTCGCGTCATGCCGCTACGATAATCGTCAATGTCACTAATTGCAGCGGCAAATGGCACGATGGTTTTATTGCCCGTATCGACAACCCCATAATGACCGTTTTGCTTGACCACAATCCGATTTTCAGAGACGGGACGCGCCCAATTTTGTCCTTCTTTGAGCATATCGTACACCGCAGGGATCACCTCGCGACCTTGCATATTGACATAGCCCACCCGACCATTACGCAGCACTGGTAACAATCCACTCGATATTTTATCGGCATCTACTTTTTGATAACGGGTTAAATCAAGCACACTTTTGCCTTGCTTATCAATCAAGGCAACTGGTGCACCGAAATCTTTTATCGCTAAGAAATAGCCACTACTAGAGGTACAAGAGACATTTTTATAATAGCTTTTGGGTATTTTGCAGCTGGCGGCTTGTACATTTGACATCCCAAAAAACGTAGCAGCTATGGCGCTCATGACAAATAGACGCGCAATGAAACTGCGACGTGGCAGCAGTGTAGATAAGAAGTCTATTTGTCGTTTCGATATAGAACGTTGCAGCATAAGCAAACCTAGGCTAAAAGTAATAGAAGCACTGTGAATATATGGGGAGTTCATTGTAAAAACGATATAGCGGAACTGTCATAGATTTTTTGAAGCCTCTGGAGAGCGAAGCGCACAGCAAGCGAAGAAAATTTACGACAGTTTCGCGCAAAAATATCATGTCTCTATTTTATATAAAATTCACTATATTAAGTTAAGTATTTGAAGAGTATCGCTATTTTAAACATGACGCACTTCAAACTACAAATAGATGTTAGAGTAACAAATGGCAGCACGTGCGCCAATATTATTGCTGTAAGAAGGTGACCGCTTTATTTATCTATGGTGGGTGATACGTCATTATAAAATAAATCGCGCCAAAGCATTCCAATTTAAGAGTAAAACACTGACAATATGGCCTGCTATATAAACCAGCTCTTGAGCAAACAACATTAAAAAAAGTCTTAAAAAAGCATCATAGTAATGAGATAAGGATATTGCATGGCTATCGCCTCTTCACGCTCCGCCGCTACTGGCTTGGTCATTGGTTGTGTCATTTTTGGTTTGGGCAGCTTAATTGTCGCTCATGTCGATATCGGCGGCTGGGCAATGTCATTTTGGCGACTGGCTATTTCTGGCGTGGTGTTTGCTATATTGGCTAAAATGACAGGGCAACGACTTCCGCGCTCAAAGCGTGCTGTTTTTTACGGTTTATTATCGGGTGCGTTTTTAGGACTCGATTTGGCACTATGGCACGAGAGTATTTATGCGGTCGGTCCCGGTATCTCAACCTTATTAAACAGCTTGCAGATTTTCTTTTTAGCCGCCATTGGCTTTTTATACTTTAATGAGCGGCAGTCTATTTTGCAGCTCATCAGTTTATTTTTAGCCATGCTAGGCGTGGCAATGATAGGTAGCCCTGAGTTTGCACAAAATACCGCGGCGACTTGGGGGTTTGTCACGGGTATCGTTTCAGGCGCTATGCTTGCCGCGTCGATGACCTTTATCCGTAAAACCCATGATACTGAGCCAACGCCGATATTTATGCTGATGCAGCTGGTGAGTATCGGCGGCGTCATAGCAATGATTCTGCCGATGTTTATCTTTGATATGGGTAATATCTTACCCAATACTTGGTATGAGATTGGTTGGATATTGATTTATGGCACGGTGATGCAATGCTTGGCGTGGGGGCTTATCGCCTACTCGATTCCTAAGCTGTCTTTAGCATTGACAGGGCTGCTCTTATTAACCGAGCCCATTGCGGCCTTGGTGATTGATTATAGCTGGCTTGATAAACCGATTAATACGCTGCAATGGAGCGGCGCGCTATTGACGATGTTTGCCATTTATTTAGGGTCGTTAAAACCTAAGCCACGCGCACTACGCCGTTATCGTTTTTTTGCCAGATTTTATAAACGAAATTATAAATAAAGCGGTAATGAATAAAAGCCACAATAAGTAAAAGCCACAATACTTATTGTGGCTTTTTTTACGATGAACAAATCAATCTTTTTGACGGTTAATCTTTTTGTCGATTAAATAAGGCATTCAGCACAATCGCCGCTAAAGTCGCGGTGCCAATTCCGCCTAAATCAAAGCCGCCTAGATGCAAGCTAAAATTACCCGTACCCATAATAACGGTAACCGCGGCAATGATTAAATTGCTATTTTTGCTAAAATCGATATGACTGTCTATCCAAATTTTTGCCCCAGCAATGGCAATCAAACCAAAGACTACGATAGAGGCGCCGCCCAATAAAGCCGCCGGTATGGTCTGAATAATGGCACCAAACTTTGGTGACAAACCGAGTAAAATAGCAACCAAACCCGCTATCACAAAAATCGTCGTGCTATAGACTTTGGTTACGGCCATGACACCGATATTTTCTGCATAAGTGGTCACCCCTGTGCCACCAAAACCTGCCGAAAACGTCGTCGCCAAGCCATCAGCAAAAAATGCTCGACCCATATAAGGCGTCACGCGCGCTTTAGTCATGCCTTCGACCGCTTTAAAGTGCCCTAAGTTTTCGGCAATTAAGATAAAGGCGACAGGCGCAATCAATATAATCGCACTCATCTCAAAATGCGGCGTATGAATACTTGGCAGACCAAACCATGCAGCCGCCGATACATTGCTAAAATCAATCGGTACGCCATAACCGAATATATTGGTCATGACAAAATAAGCAATATAAGACAGGATTAACCCAACCAGCAACAACAGACGGCGCAGCATACCGCGGGTAAATACTGCAACCCCACTGATAAGCAATACCGTCAGCGTCGCCATCCATGCATCGAACTGGTTGGCAGACACCCCTTGAATGGTCACAGGCGCTAAATTTAGACCAATAATCATCACAATGGCACCGGTGACAATAGGCGGCATCAAACGCTCAATCCAGCCTGTACCCGTCTTCATTACCAACAAACCTATCAAGGCATAAATGATGCCGCAAGCCATGATACCGCCCAAGGCGACATTCAGATTGTCATTGAATCCCACACCCGCATAAGCAGTAATCGCAATCACAGGACCGATAAAAGCAAAGCTTGAGCCCAAATAACTGGGCATGCGCCCGCCAGTAATGATAAAAAACATCACCGTACAGATACCGGACATCAAAATGGCCAAATTGGGGTCAAACCCCATTAATAATGGCGCGAGCACGGTCGAGCCAAACATGGCAAACGTATGCTGCACCCCTAATAACACACTCTTGCCAGGCGGTACATATTCATTAATGCCGACCGGATCGCGATCCAAGTTGCCCTTATAAGGACGCCACGTTGGAAACCAACGACCATTATCAAAGTCTGGATTGTGCGGATAACTCACCGCAGCTGTATCGATACCAGCCGCTGCTAATGCATTATGAGGCTCTGAGTGATTGCTCTCCGGTGCTGGAGCGTGAGGTTCAGGTGTTGTCATGCGCTGTCCTATTTGAGCTAAGAAAATACCAATCAGCTAAAAACTGTTAAAAAGCCACTGTAAAAATACAACTGTGAATTGAGTCAAAACGATAATAGTGAAAATATATTTCCTTACAGTAAATATAAATCGCTACATAAATAGCATTAAAAAACATGCTCGACTGTTTGCGCCATTCTCTACACTATAGTGATGGCTGAATTACAGGATGTTACAAGGATATTGGTTGCGAGCATGATAACGGAGTTCTATGATAAATAAAAGTTATTATTCAGCTGCCTTGTGTCCGCTTATACTGACAGGTATTCATAGATAACGTCGCAAATTTTTAAATGCTTAGCTTTTTTATTTAAGTAAACATCTAAAAAAACGCTCTGTATCGTCATAGTACGGTATTTATCAGAGGTTTTTGGACGGCTATCTATTATTTTTTCACCCCAGTACTAAGCCCCTTCTACAACAGACGCTGATGCACTGACAATTTCTTGGTATTTTTATGATTAGTGTTTTCGACTTATTTAAAATTGGTATTGGGCCATCAAGCTCTCATACCGTTGGGCCTATGGTGGCAGCCAACTTATTTTTGACCTCATTGCTTAAACAAAGCGCATTGACAACGATTAAGAATATTGAAATCGAGCTTTATGGTTCTTTGGCTGCTACTGGTAAAGGGCACGCAACTGATACGGCGATATATTTAGGTTTGCTTGGGCATACGCCAAGCACCATTGATACGCGCTTAACGGATCAATACTTGGCGCCTATTTTCGCGGACAAGCAGCTTAATTTGTCTGGCAAACATATTATCGAGTTTGACACCGAGTGTGATGTGTATTGGTATGATGATACGGTATTGCCTTATCATCCAAATGCTTTGACTATCCGCGCGATATTAGACGATGGTAGCAAATATCAGCAGACGTATTATTCGGTTGGCGGTGGCTTCGTGATTAACGAAGATGACGCCAATAATCCCGATGAGGATCATGCCAGCCCAACGATTGATATCGTTCCCTACCCTTTTAATACTGCCGCAGAATTGCTCGATCAGTGCCGTGAACATGGATTAAGTATCAGCGAGTTGGTACTTGCTAACGAGTGCCATTACCGCGATCAAGCAGATGTTTTTAGCTATTTGGATACGATTTGGCAAGTGATGCAAGACTGCGTAACCCAAGGCTGTAAAAATAGCGGCATTTTACCCGGCGGCCTTGATGTTAAACGCCGTGCCCACGATTTACACAATCAATTATGCGCTGAAAAAGGCCTACCTATCGCCAAGACTGACAAGCTGGCCGCGATGGACTGGGTCGACTTGTATGCGCTTGCCGTCAATGAAGAAAATGCCAATGGCGGTAAAGTGGTCACCGCTCCGACCAATGGTGCGGCGGGCATCATTCCGGCGGTCTTGCACTACTATCGTGATTTTCTGCCCAATTATAACCAAGATGGCGTGCGTAAATTCTTATTAAATGCCACCGCTATCGGCAGCTTAATTAAACAAAACGCTTCTATTTCAGGTGCTGAAGTTGGCTGCCAAGGGGAAGTTGGTTCAGCCTGTGCGATGGCAGGTTCGGCATTGGCCGAGATAATGGGTGGCTCGCCAGCACAGTGTTTGAATGCCGCCGAGATTGGTATCGAGCACAATTTAGGTCTGACTTGCGACCCGATTGGCGGTTTGGTACAAGTCCCTTGTATCGAGCGTAATGCAATGGGCGCTGTCAAAGCCATCAACGCCGCGCGTCTTGCCTGCCGCGGCAATGGTCAGCATTTTGTTTCACTCGATAAAGCGATTGAAACCATGAAGCAGACAGGCGCTGATATGTCTGATAAATACAAAGAAACCGCACGCGGTGGTTTGGCTATTTATGCTGATAACCGCATTCCTACTGCCACTCGCGGCGTCAGTGTCAATTACAGTCAATGTTAATTTGACTTCCTCCCCTCCCTAAAGTGAGGGGATTCCTACTACTAGACGCTCAAGCCCGAGCGCGAGAATATTTTTTGCCGCATTAATATCACGGTCATGAGTGACACCACACTCGCAAAGCCATTCTCTTATTCCTAAATCTGCTCTACCTTTCGGACTGTTTTGGCGTGAGCCACAACACGAACAACT
>NZ_LXWA01000062.1:0-23907 GCF_001652315.1 Psychrobacter sp. SHUES1
CAAGCGTATTGATATGAGTTGGATAAGTGCTCGTAGTCAGCATCCAAAAGCCGACATACAAGCTCAAGACGCTTTTAAAAAAACTTTATAGCACAGGTTAAGGCGTCACTGCCCACTGATGTGAGCTTAGATCAAGTGGACATCTGGTTTCAAGATGAAACTCGAATAGGACAACAAGGCTCATTGACCAGAGTTTGGCATTACCGCGGTGGGCGACCTCGACTGATCAAACAGCAACAGTTTCATTCCGCTTATCTGTTTGGTGCCTTTTGTCCAGCGACAAAGAAGGCTATCGGCTTAGTACTGCCTTCAGTGAATAAACATACTATGTTATTGCATATGCAAGAGATTGGTAAAGCCGTACCAAAAGGACGTCATGCGGTGGTGGTGATGGATGGCGCATTATGGCATCAACCAAGCTTGAATCAGGCTAATGTCACTATGCTTAAACTACCGCCTTATTCACCTGAGCTTAATCCCTCTGAGAGAGTATGGCAGTACCTTAAGCAAAATGAGCTATCTAATCGTTGTTATGACAGTTATGAGGCTATTGTCGATGCCGCTTGCTTGGCTTGGAATAATTTGCTTAAACAGCCACAAAGAATTCGGTCGTTAACTGCTCGTGCTTGGGCGCAACTTTAATTGTCGGGTTTGGTATAACTTTACTTATCTGAAGTTATAGTCAAGGAATTCTAGAATCGCTACAAGGCGACCGACCGCAGATAGTACATTGAATACATCCAGGGCGGGTAACACTGTAGCGGTTTAAAAGTGCTCTGACTATATAGTAAAATTCAATTTATTCATTTTCATTCTTAAAAAACATTAAGTAGAAAAATATGGCTGTAGATTTTACCAATACCTTAATTGTTGCGATATCAGCGACGGCTTTATTTGATTTATCAGAATCCGAAAATCATCTGGTAGCGTTATTGCAACAGCGACCTCACGAAGCGATTAAAGAATTCCGCGATTATATGGCTGAACGTGAAAACGATCCGCTCAGCATCGGTGCCGGTTATCCGCTTATCAAAGCGTTGCTAAATTTAAATAACTATTGCCATGATTGTGAAGGGCAGAGTTCAGGTATTGATACACCGCTGGTTGAAGTGGTGATTGTCTCAAAAAGTAGTCCGGATACGGGTATTCAAGTGCTCAACGCGATTCGTGAGCGTGGCTTAACCATTTCGCGCTCGGCATTTATCTCTGGAAGCCCTATTGCACCTTATATTAAAGATTTTAATGTGGATTTGTTTTTGACCACCAATCGTGATGATGCGCAGCAGGTAGCAGATGCCAATATTTGTGCTTGTGCGATATTGGATGCCACTCCGGTCAATACTTATGAGCTTGATACGCAGCAGCTACGTATTGCTTTTGATGGTGATGCGGTGTTATTTGATGATTCAGGTGAGCTGCTTTATAAGCAAAAAGGCTTGCGCGCTTTTCATGAGCGTGAAGCCAAGATGCGTGACTTGCCCATAGAAAAAGGCCCTTATGCCGAGCTGTTGATTAAGCTGTCAAAAATGCAGGAGCGTTTGCCTGCAAGATTGCATACGTCTCCTATGAAGATCGCTTTGGTTACGGCTCGAAATGCCCCTGCCGACTTGCGTGCTATTAAAACGCTACGTGATTGGGGTGTCGATCTCGATATGGCATTTTTTTTGGGCGGACTTGAAAAGACGGCTGTATTAAAAACCTTTGCGCCACATATCTTCTTTGATGATTCGGTCAAACATATTGATGCGGCGCGTGATTTTATGCCAACGGCGTTGGTTCCTTATCATTCGACCTCTTTGCTGCATGCCAAGAGTGTATTAACGGCAGAAAAAGACACCTCATCATTGTCATTTAAACCTGTAAAAAGCCCACGGTCTTCTGTGAGCGAGCAATAGGGTTTTAATAACATTCAAAGGTTTAAAAGATAAGGTTTGTTATGAAGTGGCAGCAATTATTTAGCTTAATAACACGCAGAATTAAGCAAGTTTTTGGCTTATATGCGTTTGTTCTTATACCGATGTGGGGCATGTTTTTTCTCAATGAAACGCTGCTTTTCGGGCTATGGAATATCTTTGGGATTGTGCCACGGGCGTTAGACTTAGGTAGTATGATTGGGGTGTTTGCGTCATGGACGATGCATGGCAACTTTTCTCACTTACTTGGTAATACGTTGACGTTATTACAAATTTTATTTTTGTTCGGACTATTTGAAAATAATGCTTATCGTACCGTAATTAAATTGATCGTGGCGTCAGGATTGGCGACTTGGATTATCGGTTCGCCGTTGTCGATTCATATCGGCGCGTCGGGGCTTTGTTTTGCGATGCTGGGTTATATGATAGGCGGAGCGTTATTTGCGCGGCGCTGGGGTTATCTGCTTGCTTGCATTGTCATGGGAACTGGTTACTGGTTGACCATCAAACAAGGTTTAATGCCACAGCAAGGTATCTCATTGGCGGCGCATTTTGGCGGACTATGCGCCGGCTTATTATTGGGGGCAAACTCGAAGCATGCTTATACCAGTATCAATATGCGTTATTAACTTTTATTGATACAAACGTTGATATATAACGGATCATTTTTTTCTAACGGCCGCCATTTAGTGGTTTGCTTCACATGCTCATCAATGCTCAGCTTACTATCCTTTTCTTGCAATACATAATCGGCGCGGGCAGGGGCAGCACAGTCAATAACTTGCGGTACTTGCTGCACACTTCGACGTCGCTCAAACAAATATAAATTCACCAAATAAACATCTGGATTATCGGCATTGGCGCGTGCGTGCCCACTGTCTGCGGCAATAAAACGAAAGGTTTGTGGCTTGATATATGACCAAGGACGAAACCAAGTGCTCTGTTCAACTTTTTTCACCACATGCACGCCTTCAGGTAGTTGCGCAGTTTGCTGCTCGAACCAGCTATATTCTTGGCTGATTTGAAAGCCAAAAATACCAATCGCCCCAAATAATGGAATCAGCCATCTTGGGGCTTTTTTCCCTGCCAGTTTGCTGAGATGAGTTATGATTAGTGCTATCCCAGCCATACCAAATCCAGCAGCTATGGTGGCGATAAACTCAAAAAGCATAAGATTTTTCCTTAACGCCATCAGCGCATTTAAAACCAATTCATAAAAAGATAAAAAAATCACTCACAAGCAGTTGCTGCTGGTGAGTGATTATCTTATAAAGAATAGCACATAATATCGTCTAGATCAGTGATCGATTGCGCCGCCAGCTCCGCGTGGAGAACGAACACTTTCAACCAATTCTTGGATATGTGCTGGTGGTGGCGTCGTTGCATAAGAAACAATAAATGCCACGATAAAGTTCAGTAATGCACCAACCGCACCAAATGATAGTGGCGAGATACCGAACAACCAATACTCTTCTGTATCAGGGAAGCTTGCTGTACCACTGATAAAGAACCAGCCTTTAAAGATAAAGATATAAACCAAGATACTAATCAAGCCCGTCAACATCCCAGCGATAGCGCCCAAGTTGTTAACACGTTTTGAGAAAATACCCATCATCAGCGCAGGGAACAGTGACGCACCTGCAATACCAAAGGCTAGTGCCACGACCTGTGCGGCAAATCCTGGCGGGTTAATACCAAGCCATGTTGCAACCACAATCGCAATTGCCATCGTGATACGGGCAACTTTTAGCTCGCCTGCATCAGTAATGTTTGGATTTAAGTTACGTTTAATCAAGTCATGACTGATCGCTGATGAGATGGCAAGTAGTAGACCCGCTGCCGTTGATAGCGCTGCTGCCAAACCACCGGCGGCGATAAGACCAATAACCCAACCTGGTAGCTGTGCAATTTCCGGATTGGCCAATACCAAGATATCAGCGTTGACATCAAGCTCGTTACCTTCCCAGCCTCTATCGACAAAGATACCATCACGCTCTAAAGCATGTTCAGCTTTTGCTTCTTCAACCGCCGCCGTCGTTGCCGCAACATCACCGCCGTCAGTAGTGGCAGCCGCTGCTGCGAGCTCAGCTGCACCAAGTCCGCTATCGCTATAGAACTGGATACGACCATCGTTATTTAAATCGTTATATTTAATAAGACCCGTGTCTTCCCACGTTCTCATCCAGTCTGGGCGTTGATCGTACTCGATAGCAGGCTCTTCAACACCTTGTGGATAGATGGTATCGATTAGGTTTAGACGTGCCATTGCACCTACTGCAGGGGCAGTGAAGTATAGTAGCGAGATGAAAACCAATGTCCAACCAGCCGTCCAGCGCGCATCCGCAACTTTAGGAACGGTGAAAAAGCGAATGATAACGTGCGGTAGACCCGCTGTACCAATCATCAGTGATAAAGTGAATAACACCATGTTTAGCTTGTTTGGCACGTCAGCGGTATAAGCGGTAAAGCCTAAGTCGACGACGATTTGATCAAGCTTAGCTAAGATAGGAATACCGGCTTCCACATGGTTTGAGAACAAACCAAGACCCGGAATCGGATTGCCTGTTAATTCAAGTGAGATAAATACCGCAGGAATGGTATAAGCAATCATAAGAACGATATACTGCGCAACCTGCGTGTAGGTAATCCCTTTCATACCACCAAGTACGGCGTAGAAGAAAACAACAACCGCGGCAATAATCAGACCCGTGGTATTATCCACTTCTAAGAAGCGTGAGAATGCTACCCCAGCGCCGGTCATCTGACCGATAACGTAAGTGGTTGAGGCAATAATCAAACAAACCACGGCAATCATCGCTGCGGTCTTAGAATAAAAACGGTCGCCAATAAAATCTGGAACCGTGAACTTACCAAATTTACGTAGGTAAGGCGCAAGCAGCATGGCCAATAGAACGTAACCACCCGTCCAACCCATCAAATAAGTTGAGGCCGCATAGCCGCCAGTAGCAATAATACCTGCCATCGAGATAAATGACGCGGCACTCATCCAATCAGCAGCCGTTGCCATACCGTTTACTACAGGATGGACGCCGCCGCCAGCAACATAAAACTCACTGGTTGAACCTGCACGTGCCCACCATGCAATACCGAAGTATAAAGCGAAAGATAGACCTACAAAAATAATATTAATCGTAAATTGACTCATAGGGCTATTCCTCGTCTACACCATATTGTTTATCTAACTTATTCATACGCCATGCGTAGAAGAAAATTAAAATGATAAATACGCCAATGGAACCTTGCTGAGCGAACCAAAATCCTAGGTCAGTACCGCCTATTCGAATCCCTGTTAATAATGGTCGAAATAAAATACCGAAACCGTATGAACAGAGTGCCCAAATAACGAGGCAACCTATAATGAGACGGATATTGGCACGCCAATAACCAGATGGATCGTTGTGGTTTTCCATAGGACAACTCCTTTTGTCTTGCCTAAAAACATAATATTTGATTTGAGCTTAATGAGTTATTCTTGTCTATCGCTTCAAGCGAAATTGTGTCTATAAAAAAACCATCCTATAGACGATTCATACAAAATGACTCAACAGCTTAGCTGAAAAAATGCGCACAAATGAAAAATAATAAAAACCAAATACTAAAACGTGAACCAGTCATAAAGCGATTTAGTAGTCATTTATTTAACATTAAGCTGACTTAATCAAATAAACGACATCATAAATGCTAGGGTTTTTAAGAGTGTCTTGCAGAAAAAAAGGGGATTTATCGAGGAAAAACGATGAAGGTCAACAATCCGCTGTCTTTTTACGATCCCATCTTCCTGACAAGAGTCTTAAAGTTGTTAATACGTTAGTCATTCATGCCAATAAATCAATATCAACCGAATGCTAATATCTATAAAATCCACTCTATCGTAGTTAAAAAACGTGGTCGGTAATAAAGTAGACTTCTATAAGTGTTTAGAACATTTAATATTACTAAGATCGTACGATAAATGTCTAACCAATGCTACTGATTTGTTACATTCTCCATTCTATAGGACTTCAATAGTAAGTAACATTTATTTCAGAAATAGTTTTTTTAATTTAATAACCAAATTTGATAGTAGTAGGCGTCTTAATCTCTATAGAATGCACACGGCATCTTATTAGTAGAGATTTTTAGCAGAATTATGAGCGGTATAATTAGTTAAATGTGTTTCTATATAAAAATAAGTAACATTTATAAACGTAAGTGAGGAGTAGGTATGAGTGACGGCATAGCAGGCTGGTTTAATAACATCGTGAATTACGGCGTTAGTATTATCTGGGGTAATAACGACTGGTTAATCGCCAGCAATCCTTGGTATGGATTGTTGATGTTTGTGTTGATTGGGGCTGGTCTATATTTTACCGTTGCTACGCGTTTTATTCAGTTTCGTCATTTTGGTCATATGTGGCAGTTATTACGGGTGTCAAACCAAGGCCGTAAAGATGGCGGTATCAGCTCGTTTGAGGCGCTGATGACGTCTTTAGCGGCGCGCGTCGGTACCGGTAATCTGGCAGGGGTAGCGATCGCTATCTATCTTGGTGGACCGGGCGCAGTATTTTGGATGTGGATGACGGCGCTCGTCGGTATGTCGACCAGTTTTATCGAGTCAACCTTAGCCCAAGCTTATAAAGTGCCGCATAATGACAATGTTTACCGCGGTGGACCGGCTTACTATATCGAAAAAGGTTTGGGCAAGCGCTGGCTGGCGATATTTTTCTCGCTTTGTTTGCTGGTTGCGTTTGGTTTGGCGTTTAATGGCGTGCAGTCAAATACGATTGCGCAGGCGACCAATGAAGCGTTTGGTGTTCCAACGTGGATGACAGGGTTAATACTGGTCGCGCTCGTCGCCCCAGTGGTATTTGGCGGACTACGCTCGGTTGCGCGTATCGCAGGTAAAATCGTGCCAGTCATGGCGATTCTTTATATCTTGTTGGCGCTTTATATTATTATCACCAACTTTAGCGAATTCCCAGCAGCCGTTGCCTTGATTGTAAAATCAGCCTTTGGTTTTGAGCAAGCGGCGGGCGGTGTGATTGGTTATGGTATTGCGCAGGCGATGATTAACGGTATCAAACGCGGTTTGTTTTCGAACGAAGCGGGTATGGGCTCAGCGCCCAATGCCGCAGCGACGGCAAAAAGCCATCCTGACCATCCAGCGGTGCAAGGCTTTATGCAAATGCTCGGTGTCTTTATGGATACGCTGGTTATCTGTACGGCAACCGCGGCGATTATTATACTTTCAGGTGTCGTCGATCCAAATGTCGAACAAGAAGGTATTCAATTAACCCAGTTGGCACTGTCGCAGTATGTGGGCGATATGGGCGTAGTTTTTGTCGCGATTGCAATTTTCTTCTTTTCGTTTACCTCTATCATTGCCAACTACAGCTATGGCGAGTCCAATCTTGAATTTATCTCTGGTGAAAAAAATGCCAAAGTCATGATTATGATTTTCCGTTTTATGGTTTTAGGCATGGTATTTGTTGGTGCTATTGCTAGCTTACCTGCTATTTGGAACTTCGCTGACTTATCAATGGGTCTCATGGCACTCGTCAACTTGATAGCGATTTTAATCTTGTCGCCAGTGGCGCTTAGAATTTTGCGTGATTATGAAAGACAAATCAAAGAAGGCAAAACCGGCGAGCAAATCAAATTCGACCCCGATGACTTTGTAAAATTAAGAGATGAAGCCAATCGTGATGCGTGGACTGATTAGTATTTTTTAGTAAGCTAAAAAGTTATTCTATTAAATATAGTAGGTTCGCTTTAAAAGCGATGCAGTGTGACTTAGATGAATTTTTCGTAGCCTCTATGATAACAGCAAGCAAGGAAAATTTATCCCAGTCGTACGCTAGCTACTAGCGTATTGTCTTTATTTCGAGTGGATCATACAAGCATAAAAAAACCGCTCTTATATTAAGAGCGGTTTTTTATTAAGCCATAATTATCTCAAACATGATTTACATGTTTGGATAGTTAGGACCGCCGCCGCCTTCTGGCGTTACCCAAGTAATGTTCTGTGACGGGTCTTTGATATCACAGGTCTTACAATGCACACAGTTTTGCGCATTGATAACAAACTTAGCACCTTCGGCATCTTTCACCACCTCGTAAACGCCAGCTGGGCAGTACAGACGCGCAGGCTCAGCATACAGCGGTAAGTTAATTGAAACAGGCACCGTAGGATCGGTGAGTTTCAGATGCGTCGGTTGGTCTTCAGCGTGGTTGGTGTTGGAGATAAAGACTGATGACAGCTTATCAAATATCAGCTTACCATCTGGCTTAGGATAGGTTGGCTGATAAGCATGCGCCGCACGCTCTAGCTGATCATAATCTCTCTTATTATCATGAATGGTCAAAGGCATTTTACCGCCAAGCAAATTTTGCTCGATAAAGGTAAAGGCGCCGCCCATCCATTGACCCATACGGTGCATGGCTGGGGCAAAGTTACGCGCTTCGTAGTTGTCTTGATACAGCCATGATTCTTTATACATGGTGCTATAGGCAACCACGTCGTCATACTCACGGCCTGCTTGTAACGCTTCAAAAATCGCTTCAGCCGCCAACATACCTGACTTCATTGAGGTGTGCGTACCTTTGATTTTGGCAGGGTTTAAGAAGCCTGCATCATCACCGACCAACACGCCACCTGGGAAGGTGAATTTTGGTAAGGAGTTTAAGCCGCCTTTGGTCAACGCACGCGCGCCGTATGACAGGCGTTTGCCGCCTTCTAAGACGTTGCGAATGACTGGATGAAGTTTTAGGCGCTGCATCTCATCAAACGGTGACATATAAGGGTTTGAGTACGATAGGTCGATGACCATACCAAAGCTGACTTGGTTGTTTTCATCGAAGTACAACCACCAACCGCCAGATGAGCCGGTATCCGTTAATGGCCAACCTGAACCATGCATGACCACGCCTTGCTCGTGCTTCTCTGGGCTGACTTCCCATAGCTCTTTTAGACCGATACCATAATGCTGAGGGTCTGAGTCTTTATCAAGCGCGAAACGGCTGATGAGGCGCTTGCCCAAATGTCCACGGCAACCTTCGGCAAAGATGGTATATTTACCTAGCAGCTCGTAACCTGGCTCAAAGCTCGGCTTGGCTTCACCATTGGCAGCCACGCCCATGTCGCCTGTCAAAACCCCTCTTACCGAACCGTCATCATTATATAAAATCTCATCGGCAGCAAAGCCTGGGAACATCATGACTTCAAGCTCTTCTGCTTGCTCAGCTAACCAGCGAACGACGTTGCCCAATGAGACAATGTAGTTACCTTCATTGTGCATGCTGGCGGGTACGATAGAATCAGGGAGCTTGGTTGCTTTGGTCGCAGAACCGAGCATATAAACGCGGTCTTCAATGGCAGGTACGTTTAGTGGCGCGCCTTTTTCTTTCCAATCTGGTATCAGCTCGTTTAAGGCGCGCGGCTCAATAACCGCACCAGATAAGGTGTGCGCACCAAACTCTGAGCCTTTTTCGACCACACAAACCATGAACTCATCATTGCCCGCTGCAAGAGCAAGCTGACGCAGACGAATGGCCGCTGATAAACCCGCTGGGCCGCCGCCGACGATGATGACATCAAATTCCATTGATTCACGTTCGATTTCAGGCTCAGTAGTTTCTGGTTCTACGGCTGGCTCGGGCGTTGCTTCTGTTGCAGTAGTGGATTCTACTGGCTCAGCGGCAACTTCTGTCGCCTCAGTTGCAGCGCTTTCTTCAGTAGTGGCGACTTCTTCTACGGCTACATCAGTATGTGCGATGTCGCTATTTACAGTGTCGTTACTGACAATGTCATTATTAACAACGTCGTTGCTAACAGTGTCATTATCAACAACAGGCTTTTGATTGTCTTGCTCTTGCATACCTACTCCTAAACTTTTAGTGGCTTATCTCAGGGCATCATTAGCTTAACAATTGAATAATAAAGCTTGCGGCGCTAACGTTACTCAGACATATGGCTGCCCGATAAGAACTGTCTTTGCGGCATCAATTGACGACGTTAAGCGTACAAAGATTGACGTAAAATCTAGCACCCATAACGTAAAATGTGTTGTTAATTCAACACCCACTGAACCATTGCAAATAAATAATCGTTACTCATTATAAAAGAAAAGTCCTACAAACACGATACGCATTTCTGGGTATCAATGTTAAGGTAAGAGGGAAATAATGGGGGTACAATGACGATAGGCTTTCATCATACCCGAAACAAAAATTTATAGTAATAATAGATGCGCCAAACTTTGATTACTACATAAAGGATTTTATGATGAATGACGATAATAAAAACGACAATTCTAATGATAAAGATAGCCTCAAAGTCACGAATGACAAGGTATCTGCGCCAAATGGTATGGATGCTTTGAGTCAGTATTTTAAGTCAGCGCCAAGTATACGCGAAGGGCGCGCTATACCGCCGCTTGAGAACTGGCATCCTGAGCAAGTAACGGACATGGATCTAACCATCAAAGCCAACGGCGAGTGGTGGCACGAAGGCGGGCACATGACCCGTCAGTCATTAGTCAGTTTGTTTGCCACTATTTTGTGGAAAGAAGAAAATAATGGCGCGGTTGAGTATTTTTTAAAGACACCGGTACAAAAACTGCGTATCCACGTAGAAGATGCGCCGTTACTGATTAACGATGTTGGTATCGTTGAAGAACAAGGTGAAAGCTGGCTAGAATTTACGACCACCACCGGTGATATAGTGCGTTTAGATGATGAACATCCGATTAGTTTGCGTGCTTATACAATGAAAGACTCTGATGACAATAGCCATTCTAGCAAAAGTAAGAATAAAGAAGATAATAAAAGTACAGAAAGCTCTACGCAAATTCGTCCTTATATGATGGTACGAAACGGCTTGGAAGCATTGATTGGACGTAACGCTTTTTATCATTTAACAGAAATTGGTGAATTGACAGAGCGTGAAGGTGAGACGATACTAACGCTGCAAAGTGGTGATAACGCTTATACGTTATCAATGCCATCAGATTCATAATAGACTATATTTAATACTTATATAAGAACGGCGGTAAGAAAGCAATGAAGGTTGCCGTAAAAGCAGTGCCTGATAATACAAGCCTTGATATTGTTGATAGCCTTGAGACGCACAAAACGACATTTATTAATGATAGTTTTAAAACGCTTAAAGCAGATGATAGCGTGATAAATAACGCGCTTAAAAAGGAACGCAGTGCGCCAATCGGCTTGTTCGATTCGGGCGTCGGCGGCTTGTCGGTCTATCTACATCTGGCTCAGCAATTACCGCATGAGCGTTACGTTTATTATGCCGATACCTTGCATGTACCGTATGGCAATCGTGATAGTGAAGACATTAAAGCCTTAACGCTCGCTGCAGTGGCATGGCTATACCAACAAGGCTGCAAGCTTATCGTCATCGCCTGTAATAGTGCTTCGGCGTATGCGTTAGAGACTGCCAGACGCTATTATCCGCAGCTGCTTATTGTTGGTCTGGTGCCTGCTTTAAAACCTGCGGTATTGGCCAGCAAAACTCATCACGTAGCCGTATTGGCAACGAAAGCGACGTTAAACGGTGCGCTACTAAATGACGTCATTACGAATGTTGCCATTCCTCATGCCACCAGAGTCTCCAAATACTTTGACCCAAACTTAGTCCCTTGGGTTGAGTCAGGTATGCCTAAAGACAGCAAAACGGCTCAGGATTTACGCCTGCAATTGCAGCAATTTTCGCAAGATGGCGTCGATCAGTTGGTATTAGGCTGTACCCATTATCCATTTTTTAAAGCGTTTTTACGCCAAGAAATTACTCAGCAGCAGTTAGCGCTACATATTGTCGATTCGGGGCATGCAATCGCTGAGCGCGTTAAGCAGCTATTGATAGCAGAACAGTTGTTAGCATTACCCGTTAAGGTATCAGCTAATGAAGCGTTAAATGGCCTAGCGACCGCTATAGATATACCGCCGGCTTTGACTTTTTATGCGACTAAGTATGATAAACAGCTCGGCGCTGTAGTGCGACGTTTATTGGGTAAACAGTCTCGTATACAGTATATTCTTTCGCCTTAAGCCCTTTTGTTTTAGTCTAATAGGGTTTTTTGCCTGTGCAATAGTGAAGTAGCTGTTATAATCCCGCAATATATTAGTGGAATTAGCAATAAATTAAACGTATTCGCGTAATATAATGCTAGGCTAGTATTTGCCAAACAGAATATTAGACAGGCTCTGATGCTATCGCTTTTCGATAACAATCGAGATAACTTTCATTTATATGACTAATAAGTTTAGAGGTGATTGTGTCAAACCGTCGCTATCATATTCACGTCATATGCGCTGACAACGACCAACTGTTGGTTTTAGACAGTGTGGCGATGTTTTTCCAAGGCCGCGCATTTTTAACCTATGACGTTTCTAGCAAATTACCCAAAGCGGCGTTATATGGTCGCCAGTGTATCGATGCTTGCGATTATGCGCTGATGATAATCGGTGATAGCTATGGCACGGCGCAAAATACTGGTGTCAGTCAAATGCATTTGAGCTATCTCAATGCCAAAGCCAAGCTCAAACCCTTGTTAATATTGGTCAAAAGTCATCATAACGAGGTCAATATCAGTCGGCAGCTGCAAGAATTCACCAACATGGTGACCAAAAAAGCCGATAAGATTTATTACTATGAAACAGAAAATGATATCGAGCAGCTACTCATTCAGGCCTTCTATAAAATGGTCGCCAATCATGAAGTAGGGGACGGCTGGGTAAGAGTGAGCGACGAGCTGATGAAAGCCAATAAATCGGCACTGGCCGAAGAAACGGCCACGAGCTTTTCTACCAAGAAAGCCAAACTTACCCAATCTCGCCCTGCTGTTACCGATCATTTAGCAGCCGATAGTGTCAGCAAGCCACTGGTGCTGACAGACACTTTTGAGATTCAGTACAAAGCCCAAGCCTATGAAGGCGGTAATTTAACCGACGTCACCCGCCCTATGACTTTATCGTGGCAAGAAGTGCTCATCGCCTTAATAAAAATACCGGCTACCTTTTCAAGCTATGGTTTACAGAGCGCCATTAATCGCTTAATCGCAGTCAAAGCTGAAACAGATATCAAAAATGACATGCCAAATGTTCACGCGGTGGCACGTTGTCAGATTTATCAAGATGACTTAAACCAATTACAGCGGCAGTTGGTGGCGGCTAACTGGATTCAACTCACCACCTATGGCACGCGCGTGTCACAAGAGCTTTGGAAACTCACCTTTTATGCGAAGAGCTTATTGACAGGCACTGACGCCAACACTCCTAGTGCGCCAACTTTACCGCTTAGCTAGGGCAAATGCTCTCTGCTCTATTTATAATTTTATGGATAAAAAATCCATTTATAAAGCCGGCGCTTACCCTTTGTAATACAAAGCATACGTCTCTGTAGTTGTGAAGCTGAGCAATACCCGTAATAATAAGCGTATAAATACATAATAATGCTTAATAATTAGGGAGAACGAACAATGAGTGATGCCAAAAAAAATTTAAATAGTGAACTAACCAGCTTAGAAGAAACCATGCTTGAAGCCGACCAGTTTCGTACGCTCGAAGAACAAGTCGCCGATATGAAGCGCCGCGGCATTGACCCAACCCAAGCCTATAAGGACTTGGATAGAAAGGAAGAAGATGCTGACTGGGGTGATGCGACGTGGAAAGAAAACGGTAAATGGAAACCAAAAACGCCTGCGGATTTAGATGACAAAGCCCGCGAAAATTGGGATGGCGATAATGGAAAACCAAATCCGCCACCTGTTATCTAGTAGGTATTATTTAACAAAATAATAGAATGATGACCGTATTTTTTCCAATTTATTCAATTCATTTAATAAAAAAGCCACGCTCATTTGCGTGGCTTTTTTATTAGTCGCTAATACATGCTTGTAGATACTAAATAAATCATTCCTTAGCTTAGCTAATTATGAACCTTCATCGACACGTACAAGCTTTATCGTACCATCAGGACTGGTAACCCGGCGATAACGCGTATTGCCCGATGAGGTTGATGGTCTAACGGTTGGCTGCACAGACGGCTGTACCGAGTAAGGATTAGAGTTTGAGCTGCCAGTTTGCTGTTGAATCAATTGCCCCATACGGTCTGCAGGCGCAGGGTTTAAAGGACGACTGTTTGCTGGTTGTCCGTACGGATTGCCATATTGGGAAGTGCTTGCAGCACTATTACCAACGATGGCGCGATAAAATTTTTGTCCGGCGCGTCCATCGGCTGGAAAGATGCCATGGCTTGATTGATATTGCTGAATCGCCGTACGGGTATTATCACCAATGATACCGTCCACTTCGCCAATATCGTAGCCTGCATTTAATAATCCTTGTTGGATATCTTTAGATTGCTGACGGCTAATACCAGGGTCGTCCGTCGGCCAGGCAGTGACAAAGTCGGTTTTGCTGCTGTCTTCACGCGCGATTAAGTCTGATAAGTGGGCAATTGCTAAAGCATAATTTTCTGAAGCGTTATACGAATAAAACGTGTCGAAGTTTTTACCCACCAAGAATGCTGGGCCATCAGTGCCGGCTGGTAATAATAAACCTGCGCTGCCCAAGGTAGAAGGCAGAGGGCTGCCGTTCGCCAATGTCAGCCCTTGATTGCGCCAATGGCTGATAGATTTTTTGTCTTTACGGTTTGATGCGCCCCAAAAACCACTCGGCAGTTTGACTTCATAACCCCATGGCTCGCCGGTACGGTAACCACGTTTGTCCAAAAAGTTGGCAGTAGAGGCGAGCGCATCAGGGACGCTATTAACCAAGTCGCGGCGGCCATCACCATCGAAATCGACAGCCAGTTCTAAAAAGGTACTTGGCATAAACTGCGTTTGCCCAAATGCACCTGCCCATGAGCCGGTCATATCACTAGGTGCGATATCGCCATTTTGCACAATTTTTAGCGCATTGGCATATTCGCCTTGGAAATAGCTTTGGCGACGATCAAAACATGACAGCGTCGCTAAAGATTCAAACAAGGGCTTTTTACCCAATGTCTGACCAAAGTTTGACTCCACGCCCCATACGCCCAGTACATGCTCAGCTTTGACCCCATAGCGCGATTCAATGCGGCGCAAGGTATCTGCCCATTGGTGCTTAGCGCGAATACCATCTTCGACCCGCTCTTTATCTACCAACGAAGACAAATAATCCCAAACGTCCTTTTGAAATTCAGGCTGGTAATTGAGTGACTGAATCACACTAGGGTCAGGCTGGCTTGGACGATAGTTATTAAACGTATAGCTATCGACGCCGCGGAATTTACTAGAGTTTTTTAAACCATCTAAGCACTGTTGAAACTGGCTATTAGATAAGTCTGGTGCTGGTGGTTTGGCCGCTTGCGCAGTACTGGCAAAGCTGAGGCCAACCGCGATGCTAAGTAGCGATAACGTAGAGGTCGAAGAAAAACGCATGGAAATATCCTATAAACATCGAAATAGTCATTGAAAGAGAACAAAGCTGAATTAAGCAGTATGAACTTAGAGTAACCAATCTCAATAGTAAAGAAAAGGTATCGAAGCACTCAGTTACTATAAATTGACGCGAGCGTGAGGTTAGAAGAGGGTTTGGCTATCATGCTTAAGCAAGATTTAGCGCTTTTTCGTGGTTTAGCTCCAGTTAATGAGTAAATGAAGGATTTAATAACCAAACATGTTCAGTTACGGCTAGCTCAGATGCCGCATTAAGGGTTGATGACTGGCTTTCAAGCTCGATAATTTTATAGTCGGCATCATAATACTGCTGTAACTGCTGCTGACTAATCGAAAAAGGCGGGCCGTCTTTTTTACTTTGATCGTAGCTTAGGGTGATTAACAGTTGTGGTGCATGATTGCTAAGCTTAACTATTTGCGCACTATAATCAGCACGCATCGTTGCTGGCAAGGCTATCAATGCTGCTCTATCATAAACAGCATTAATCTCGCCTATATCTGTTGCGCTCAGAGCAAAAATATCTGCTGCCCATAAAGTAATGATTTGCCCAGCTAGCTGACCCTGATAGCGTTTTAAAATAGATTTATCCGTAGCGCTCGTAAATTCAGTGATAGTAGGAATAACCTTTTGTTCAGCAAAGAACGCTTGCACAGCGGTTTCGATAAGCTCGACGCCAACGACATCGTAGCCTGCGTGCGCAAGCCATACCATATCAACCGATTTACCGCACAAAGGTACCAAGACTTGGCCACCGATGGGCACTGCCAGTTCAGAAAAATACTTGATTAGCTGAGGATTGACGTCAGACTTATGAAAGCCAATACGGCCGTCTTGCCAGCGCTGTTGCCAAAATTTAGAATCCATACCTTTATTCCTAACCTATCTATACTTTAGATGTTTGGTATTATCATACCGCTAAACGCAATAAAAAAGCCAAGCGTCTTAACCCTTGGCTTTGATAGCGTATAAAATTCACGTTACCGGTTTAGTTCACCATATACTGACTAAATTCTTTGCGCAATTTGGCAAGTTTCGGCGGAATAGCAAAGTTACAATAAGCTTGACCCGGGTTTCTATTATAGAAGTCTTGATGGGCGTCTTCAGCTTTGTAAAATTCCATAGCGGGATGGACTTCTGTCACCACATTGAGGCCCATGTCGCGTAATTTGTTAATGGTACGGTCGACCGTTGGTTTTTGCGCCTCATCGGTATAGAAAACCACGCTGCGATATTGGCTGCCGACGTCGTTGCCTTGACGATCCATGGTGGTGGGATCATGCGTGGCAAAAAACACATCAAGAACCACTTCTAATGGTACGATAGATTCGTCAAACTCAACCTTGATTACTTCAACGTGTCCGGTATCACCGCCGCAGACCGCTTCGTAGTTGGCAGAAACGGCATCGCCGCCCATATAGCCTGACACCACAGATTGCACGCCTTTTACGGATAAAAATACTGATTCGGTGCACCAAAAGCAGCCACCGCCTAAGATAATGGTTTGCATAATTGTTCCTATTATTATAGATGTTGTCATAGAGATGCGCTAAGTGCTTTATCTGGTTGTAATATTTCATCTTTCAATACTGCTTTTATGTCTCAAGATTACTTTTATAAAGGATTAGCGTTACCTATTTAGCTTAGCAGGGCAACTGGTCGCGATAAGTAACAAACAGTAATGTTATAATGGGCTTTTGCTATCTTTAGCTGTCTTTAAAGCATTGAGTAATGCACCATTTAATTAACGTTTTATTTTTAAAGAATCAAAGTCTCATTATTAAAAAACGAGCCATTATCAAAAAACGACCCACCATCAAAAAACGAGTAACCTCATGAGCCAAACTAAGCCTGCTAACCTGACTAATGACACCGTGAAGCACGATACCTTATTTACCACGCCACTCGATAAAGCGGCGCGTTTTTCTTTTGATGAGCAAGTGGTGGCGTGTTTTCCTGATATGATTCGCCGTAGTGTACCCGGTTATGGTCAAGTGCTGGCGATGTTGCCGATATTCGCTCGTCGTCACTGTAAATACCGCCAGCAAGATGATAGCGGCCAGCGTGTCAGCCGTGTCTATGATTTAGGGTGCTCACTGGGTGCGGCAAGTATGGCGTTGGCAGGCGAGTTTGAGTCGCAAGATTTACAGATTAAGGCGATTGATATCTCACCCGCGATGACCAATGAGGCGAGTACGTTATTAACGGAGAATTATCCGGCGCATACTATTGAAGTCATTACTGCTGATATTCGTGATGTCGAGCTTGAGCCATGCGATATGGTCATTCTGAATCTGACGCTGCAATTTCTGCCCGCTGCCGATAGAGTGGCAGTGCTTGAGAAAATTTATGCTGCATTAAGTGAGGGTGGTATTTTGGTATTGACCGAAAAAACCCATGCTTTTGATGAGCAGTATGATGCATGGTTGGTTGAGCGTTATTATGATTTTAAACGCGCCAATGGTTATACCGAGATGGAAATCAGCGGCAAACGCAATGCCTTAGAAAACGTTTTGATTACCGATACCTTGGATGAGCATCATATGCGTCTAGCGCAAGTTGGCTTTGAGCGTCATTTGACCTGGTTTCAATTTTTAAACTTTGTCTCTATTGTGGCCTTTAAATAATATTTAAACGCGATAGTAATAACGGCTCGACTTTTAATATAAATTTTTACTCTATCTTTTTACCGACATGGCAATCTGTTTTTATGCTTAACGACACCATTATTCTCGCTGAACGCGAATTATATTTAACCTTGCTGTCATTGGCGCAGCAGCAGCCGAGCGCTTATGAGTGGCTGACGCGCTTGCCAACGTGGCTTAATGATATCAAAGATAAAGCCAATTACGCGCACGCGCCCGCTTACCAAGCGTTGGTAGCACGATTGCCAACAGTAGCGGCTGATAAAGTAGATTTGGACAGTGATGTATTAACTATTGCCGCCAATCTCAGCGACTCTGAGCGCAAACAAACCTTAGCGCTACTAAAGCAGCTAATGCCGTGGCGCAAAGGGCCTTTTCAAATTGGTAGTGATAAAGACTGTTCGATATTTATCGATACCGAATGGCATAGCGATTGGAAATGGCAAAGGGTCGCACCGCATTTAGGCACGTTAAAAGGACGACGAATATTAGATGTGGGCGGTGGCTCGGGTTATCACGGTTGGCGAATGGCAGGGGCAGGCGCGGAGACGGTCATCATCATTGACCCATCATGTTTGTTTTATCATCAATTTATGGCGATTCGTCATTTTGTTGGCGCCGCTGATCATTATAAAACGCATTATATCCCTGTACCGCTTGAAGCCTTGCCGGAGCACAGTCAGCTATTCGATACGGTTTTTAGTATGGGCGTGCTCTATCATCGCCAGTCACCGTTTGAGCATTTGCAACAGCTAAAAGGGCAACTGGTTAAAGGTGGCGAGCTGGTGCTTGAAACATTGGTTATCGATGGCGATGCCAATACCGTACTCGTGCCGCACGACCGCTATGCGCAGATGAATAATGTCTATTTTTTGCCATCGGTCGATGCACTTATTGGCTGGCTAGAAAAAGCGGGGTTTAGCGAGGTACGCTGCGTCGATGTAGCGGTTACATCGACTGAGGAGCAGCGCAAAACCGAATGGATGACGTATCATTCATTGGCGGATTTTTTAGACCCTAGTGATGCCAGTAAAACCATCGAAGGGTATCCTGCGCCGAAACGAGCAACCTTAATTGCAAAAAAATAGCGCTGGTTAGTTTGCGGTTGGCAAAGAGAGGTTGGTTAAATAAACCAGCGTTTAAATGCCATCTCTATCAATACTTTTAGGATAAAACCGATAAAACCCGCACCTAAGGCCAAAAACATCCAAAAAGTACCAGCGCGCCCAGCGTTAGACTGTTTTGATAAATCCCAAATGATAAAGAATAAGAAAGCAATAAAAATGGGCAATAAAATATACATGCCCCAACTGGTGACGGTACTAGAAGCAATGGCAAACATGGTTTTGTCCTGTCAATGAAAGTGTAAAGTGCTGCGTTTTCTATGGTCTGTTTTTATATATGGTTATAAATGGCATCAGCATTTATAGCAGTAATAGATTAATGTTGCCATTATAACGCGGAATGAGGTTGCTATAAATGTTTCACCAACGTCAGACAACAGTAACGCTACAATCCGCCTAAATAGACTTGTATTGGCAGCCTATAATAGCCACTGCCTCGTCACTTGCGCATATCTAGTATAATAGCGGTGATTTTAATGCTATTTTTGGTTCAAATAGTGCAATAGCAGCTAAAGGTTGTTATATTTATAGGTTACTTATTTTTTCTGCCTTATCTTATATTACCCCAATTTTTTGTTCATTTATCTGAGTTTATAGTCCTATGTCACAAGCCCAAATCGATACGCTCGCCTCACTGTTTGACAGTGCCATTGAAGTCCTAAAAACGAACGGCGAACTACCGGCTGATTGGCAAAACAACAGCCAAATTACGCGGACTAAAGATACCAGTCATGGTGACTTTGCGAGCAATATCGCCCTAACGGCTGCCAAAGCTGCGAAAGCCAATCCGCGCCAGCTTGCTGAAAAAATCGTTAATGCCTTGCCTGAAAATCAAAATATTCGTCAAGTAGAAATCGCAGGCCCCGGTTTTATCAACGTCTTTTTAAATACCGAAGCCAAATTTGCGGTGTTAGACGATATCTTTAAATTGCAAGAACGCTTTGGTTTAAGCAAGCAGTTTCAAGGTCAAAAAATCCAAGTTGAATTTGTCTCGGCCAATCCAACGTCTAGCTTACACGTCGGTCATGGTCGCGGCGCGGCTTTTGGCATGAGTGTGGCAAATTTGCTTGAAGCCATTGGTTATGACGTCACGCGTGAGTACTATGTCAATGACGCCGGTCGCCAAATGGATATTTTAGCGACCAGTACTTATTTGCGTTATCTAGAAGCTAATGGCGAGGCCGTTACCTTCCCAGTTAATGGCTATCAAGGCGATTATGTCAGGGATATTGCGCAAACTCTAAAAACCCAGCATGGCGACAGCTACGTTCACAGCTTTGCCGACATTGGCAAAGACGTAGCGGAAGACGCGCAGTTTGAAATAAATAATGATGGCGAAAAAGTGCTGCTATCGGGCGATAAAGAAGCCCATATCGATGGTTTGATTGCCAATAGCAAAGCCTTACTTGGTGACGGTTATGAGCTGTTTTTAAATGCGGCATTGAGCAGTATTTTGGCTGATATCAAAGACGACTTAAATGACTTTGGTGTCCGTTATGAGTGCTGGTTTAGCGAAAGATCCATTGATAGCGAGATTGAGCCTGTTTTACAAATCCTCGATGAAAAAGGCTATTTATACGAAAAAGACGGCAATATCTGGTTTAAATCGACTGATTTTGGCGATGAAAAAGACCGTGTGGTACGCCGTGCCAATGGTCAAAGTACCTATTTTGCCTCTGATATCGCTTATCATAAAAACAAGTTCGATCGCGGATTTGATAAAGTCATTAACGTTTGGGGCGCTGACCATCATGGTTATGTGCCGCGCGTAAAAGCGGCATTGACGGCGCTCGGTATCGATGCCGACCGCCTTGATGTGGTATTGGTACAGTTTGTTGCCTTATGGCGCGGTAGTGAAAAAGTGCAAATGTCATCGCGCTCGGGCAAATTTGTCACCTTACGTGAGCTGCGCCATGAAGTGGGTAACGATGCTGCGCGTTTTTATTACGTCGCTCGTAAGCCTGAAGTTCATGTTGATTTTGACTTGGAGCTGGCCAAATCGCAAAGTAAAGACAACTTGGTTTACTATATTCAGTATGCGCATGCCCGGGTTTGCCGTGTGTTAGAAAAACTAGAAACCAGTGGTCTGCAAGTAGACGATATTACTGGCGCTGAAAAGCAAGCGTTACTAGTCGCACCGAGCGAAGAAGAGTTGATTAAATTATTGGCCGCTTATCCGGCAACCTTGCTACGCTCAGCGACAGGCTATGAACCGCATATCTTAACCAACTATCTAAAAGAGTTGGCGGCGTTATTTCATGGTTGGTATGATGGCAATCGCATCTTGCCGGTCAGCCTAACTTCAGGTGAAACGCCAAGCCAAGATGAGACGGATTTGATGCAAGCGCGTTTACGCTTATCTAAAGCCGTACGTCAAGTATTGGCCAATGGATTGAGCTTATTAGGCTTGTCTGCACCGTCTAGCATGTAGTATAAAGGAAGACGGCTGTAGCCATTATTTGATGGTAATTCTTCAATTCTAATCTAATCGACAGTGCTGATTCGATAAAGACAATTCGATAACGATAACTCGACAACGACAGATAATTCAGTAGGGAGAACGAGATCCATGTTAGCCAAAAAACCAAAAGGTGCCACTGAAAAACGCAAAACCAGTAGTGTGTCAGGCTTATTATGGATGTTTGTTGGGGCAGTATTGACGCTCATGATCGGGGTGTTTTTATACCTCTCACCCTTGTTTAACTTTAGTCCTGCGGGCAGCGGTGAGGGCACCGATGCTGATAGACAAGTTCAGCAACGGGTCGATACCGATACCGACAATGGTGATTATGAGTTCTATGATATTTTGCCCAATCAAGAAATGGCGACCATCCCTGATGAGGACTTCGGCGAAGGCAGTAGTAGCCAATCCGGTCAAATCACTGATTTTGAGCCAGATGTAGTCGTCAATCAGCCAGAAAACACCACGCCAAGTAATAATGATGCGGGTAACTTTGGTATTTCTGAGAGCACCACGATTGAGCCTAGTCGTAGCAACAATACGAATAATGCAGCAAACAGCAGTAATGACGACGATATTGTCATCGTCGAAGAAGATGCGACTTATGATGGTACACCAGCTGCCAATAATACAGGCGCGAATACAGGCGCGGCTGCAAACAGAGCTAATACAGCGAACGCTAGCAATGCTAGTATTCAGCCAGCGAAGCCTGCGGCGACTTATATTTTGCAAATCAACAGCTTTGGCGATGCCGATGAAGCAGACCGTCGGCGAGCGCAAGTTCTGATGGCTGGTGTCGATGCTAGAGTGGTGAAAAACACTACCGGTAACGGCCTGCCTATTTATCAGGTGATTTCACGCCCGATGAATAATCGTCAAGCGGTTGCTACTGCCCAGCAGCGCCTGCAAAATAACGGTATTGATTCTATTATCGTTGAGCAGCGCCGTTAAACCTAAAGCATTGATAAAGAAAGCGTCAGAGGACGCTTTTTTTATCCCTTTTTTTTTGATATGTTTTTTAGCTCCTTTCGGCAAACTCAATATAAGAGCATCATGATGACTGTGACTCCTTCAGAAACTGCGCCCGTTGGTATGATGAAAGCTTTTTTTCAAAAGTATTTTATCGATGCTTTTACCGGCATGGCGTTAGGGTTGTTTGTGACCCTTATCGCTGGTCTTATCATCTCGCAAATTGGTGGTTGGTTAAGCCTGCCAGCCTTGGTAGCAGTCGGCAAACTGGCGTCAGTATTAATGGGCGCAGGTATCGGTGTTGGTATCGCCTACTACCTAAAAGCACCAACTTTGGTGATGCTAAGCTGCTTGGTTGCAGGGATGCTTGGCGCGCATTCTGAAGCTTTGATGGCGGGCAATTTATTTATCGCGCAAGAGGCAGGTCCGGCAACTTTCGCTGCGGTGCCCGGTAATCCAATTGGTGCTTATTTGGCTTCAGTATTTGCTTATCGCGCTGGTACTTGGATCGCTGGCAAGACCAAGCTCGATATTTTGCTGATACCTTTAATGGTATGTACGGTGGCACTCATCGTCTGTGCGCTACTTAATCCTCCAGTTGTCGCTACGGTCAACGCCATTGGTCAGGGTATTCAAGCAGCGACTGAATTACAGCCGCTTCTCATGGGTGTCGTGATAGCAGTGGTGGTCGGGATTTTATTGACGCTACCGACCTCAAGCGCGGCTATCTGTATCGCTATTGGACTTGGCGGCTTAGCAGGTGGGGCAGCGGTAGTTGGCTGCGCGGCGCATATGATTGGCTTTGCGGTGGCCAGTTTTAAAGACAACGGCGTCAGTGGTATCATATCCCAAGGACTTGGTACCAGTATGCTACAGATTCCTAATGTCCTTAAAAAACCGCTCGTACTATTGCCTGCTGTGATTGCTAGCGCCATCGTTGGTCCTATCGCAACCGTTGGCTTTGGGCTAGCTTGCACAGCCACTGGCGCTGGTATGGGCACGGCAGGACTGGTTGGGGTGTTTGGCGTCATTGAAGCATCACAAGAAATCATGAGCAGTGCTCAGTTGTGGACGGCGATTATATTATTGATGTTCATTTTACCTGCTCTCATTGCTGGTCTGGTCGCTTACGTGATGCGCCGCCTTGGCTGGTTGGTCGATGGCGATATGAAATTGCCCTAAATGAATAGTAATACCAAACCCAACAATTAAAGTTGCGCCCAAGCACGAGCAGTTAACGACCGAATTCTTTGTGGCTGTTTAAGCAAATTATTCCAAGCCAAGCAAGTGGCATCGACAATAGCCTCATAACTGTCATAACAACGATTAGATAGCTC
>NZ_LXWA01000063.1:0-22675 GCF_001652315.1 Psychrobacter sp. SHUES1
ATGTGTATAGTGTTTCATAACGTTCTGATATGTAGGAGTTGAAGTTTGAAATGCAACACGGCACATCTTACTCTTCAACTCATTCTTTTAAAACGTTGCACTTCTTATTTGAATCTAGGTACTTAAATAATCATTATGATCGTCATTAGCATAGTTACTAACTGATATGTCTTGAAGACTTAATGTCCAGAGTCTTAATTAGTCCTAGTTCGCTCGTAGTCTACGATTAACTTATTAAATCAATCTATCAATGACCTCTTATAGACACGTTGTAGGTACAGTAATTTTAGGGGCTGTCCTAGATAACTAGTTCAAACCCTGTTTAACCCATTGTTTTAATTGTAGTAATTGCGACTTTGGGTCACTGTGATTAAAACGCCACTCACATTCCTTTAAATAGAGGTGAAAGTGCTCTTTTGGAACTCCGTTAAACTTACGTAGATGCCGTTTAGCTTGGTTCCAAAAGTTCTCTATACCATTAATGTGATTCTTGTCATTAACAAAGGTTTTGGAGTGGTTGATACGATAATGAGTAAACTCACTGACATCTAATGCGTTATAGCTTTTAAATGAGTCAGTATAAACAATGCTATCAGGCTTCACTTTTTCTCTTATGATGGGGATCAAAGTATCTGCTTTAGCATTGGGTATAATACAAGCGTAGACCTTGCCATTACGCTTTAATAGGCCAAACACGGGCACTTTGCTACCAGCACCTCGCCCTCGCTTGCCTTTACGAGTGCCACCAAAGTATGATTCGTCTACTTCGATTTCGCCTTCAAATAGACCAGGGTCTTGACTATTCTCGTAAATAAGCAGTCTTAGCCTATGAAAGTAATAACTGGCTGCGGTTTTATTAACACCAATTAGGCTTGCTGCTGTTCTCGCGGTAGAACCAGCAACAAATAACTCGATGAGTCTGTTTTGTTTATACCAACTTAGTTTACTCTTTCTCATAGTGTTATCCTAAATAATTTTGCTTATCTAGGACAGCCCCAATTCTTTGCCAAAAATCTGCTCGGCCTCTATAAGTGGCGCCCACCAAATAGAATGTATAAACAACCCATACACAAGGATTGTAAAATGGATGTTACAAAAACAGATGTTAATAATACGCTGGCTAATTGGCAAGTTGATGATTCGCGTATACGCGCCACATTAGGCTCTGTAGGGATAACCTCGCCTAATCAACTAGCCAGCATGAGTGGTCAATCATTTTTTGATGCTATGTTTGCAGGAGAGTTGCCCTCACCACCGATTGGTGAAACGCTCGATTTTATTCCTATCCACATACAAGGCGGTAAAGCCATCTTTCAAGGTCGACCCAGTCAGCAACATTACAATCCATTAGGTAGCGTACATGGCGGTTGGTTTTGTACCATTCTTGACTCTGCTGTCGGCTGCGCTATTCATTCTACCTTGCCCGCCGGCAAGGGCTATACCACGCTCGAGATTAAAGTAAATATGATTCGAGCTTTGACCAAAGCCATTCCGCTAGTACGTGCTGAGGCTAATATTATCCATGTCGGGAGACAAACCGCAACGGCTGAAGGTCGTATCGTTGGGCCTGATGGCAAACTATACGCTCATGCCACCACAACCTGTTTGGTATTTGATATGCAGCCATGAGCATAATGATAGATTTTTACTTAATATGGTTTTGATAGTTAACGAATAATAGAGGCAATACTATGCAAGCATTCGAACGGGCAATGACTCTAGATGACAAAAAAGCCCGCTATTATGACTTATCTGCTTTGGTTAATAATAGTGAAAACGCCCCGTTATCTCCTGCACATTTTTATGGCGGTAATGGTTTTACTGCTGGTGTCTATCTGCCGCTATTAACCGAGCTCAGTGAGCAATTTACTATAAACAGTCTTGCCATGCGTGGTTATTGGTACGATCTACCATCCGTCAAGAAGCTCACTCGCGAGCAAGATGCTGATATATTGATTGATTTTTTAGAGAAGACACAGGATAAGCCTGTCGTAGGTATTGGCCATTCTCAAGGCGCCACTGCTACTGCTATTGCAGCTGCTAAGCGTCCAGAGCTATTTTCACAGCTATACTTAATAGAGCCTGTTACTTTTACCAAATCGCAGATGCTCATCATGAACTCAGCACCTGACGATTTAAAGATAACTCAAGAACCTTTTAAAAGCACACAAGCCAAGCAAGCACAGTGGGAAAGCGTTGAATCGTACTATAACTATCTACGGGCACATCGTGCCTTTAAGCGTATTGATGACAACAATCTCTATGTTTTTGCAAAAAATAGTCTCATCCAAAATGAGCAAGGACAATACAACTTGCTGTTTACCCCTGAGCAAGAGTTGGCAAGCTACTTCGATACCCCCTTTGTCAATGGCGCTTTAAAAGACCTTAATACTATTGGTTTGCCTTACACTATTATCGTTGGTAAACCTTCTATGTTTATTAGTGATAAAGTTCGTAAAGTTTGGCAGCACCTTGTACCTAGCGAACGAATCATTGAGCTGTCGGATAATGGGCATCTGCTACCAATGGAAGCGCCTGAACAATGTGCAAACATCATTATGGAAGCGTTTAATGATAGTTAAGAGGCTAAGCCCTAGAAGTTATGCTCTCTATAAGGCCTAGCCTATAGTCTTTTATTTATACGGTAATTCAACTGGTTTTTATTGTGTAATCTAAAATCAGACTAACCCATCGTTGCCATTTCTTGCTGAGTGAAAAACGATGCACCCTTAGGTATTTCTGGCAGCTGTACAAGGTTGGGAGTCAATCTAACATTACCACTTATCACGCCTTTTACCAAAGCGCCTTCATGCTTACTTGGTAGCGGGTTTGGTGATAGCGCATGTGCATCTTCTGCCTTGTATACGGAGATGAATAAGTATCTGGGCAAGTCGCTTTTGTTCGGCCCTGATGAATGCAGCAACCTACTATGCATAAAGCATATAGAACCTGGCTTACCGATACAGGGTACAAACTGTTGGCATTTTTTCGCTTCTATGTCATCACTCACTTTACCCACAAACTTCCCATTTTCCCAATGGGAAAACAGATCTTCTTTATGACTACTGGGCACCACCAGTAGTGGTCCGTTTTCCATCGTAACCTCACCGATCATTAGTAGTGCCGTCAGCATGTCATCGTTGGTGTGCGGCGTAAATGGAAAGTCTTGATGCCATTTGACGGTAGTCGACGTATTGGGCAACTTGGCATTGATTTTACTATGGTGAAAGCATGTGCCATTACCGCCTATCAAGTCGCTTGCCATTTCTGACATATTGGATTTAAGTGCTATATCTGCAAAGGACTCAGATATTTCTGTCGGTGATGTAACACGGCGTAGAGAGGGGTTTTTAGCACTGTGATCTTTTGGATCGATATCAAACCTTGCTCTACCATCTAATGTTGAACCCCAAGCTTCGGCATGTACCTTACTCTCATCTATCCAAAAATTTATTTGATTAAGAAGGTCTGTGAGATCAGTAGAGTCAATAGCGTTTTCTACTACTAAATAACCTCTATCGTGATACTGCTTAATTTGTTCATTGGTTAACATTTAATACTCCTTCCTTTTTTACTTATGCTGCTTATCCGATTAATTCATTATTTGATCGATATCTGCTTGGCTTGGAACGGTTAGACCGTAGACGCTCAGTATTTTTTCTAGATCACCAGACTGTTTCATTTTTTCTATACCGTCCGAGATGATTTGATAAGTTTCAGTATCACCTTTTTTCACACCAATCCCGCCGACAATAGGATATAGCTCTTGTGTTGAAGTGATTTTCACGCGATCGCCAAGTTTCATTTCCGCGGCTTTCATGACGGCAGCATCATCATATTGAATATCTACAGCTCTAGAGAGCAATGCTTGAGAGGTTTGCGGTGAGGTTTCGTATTCACGAATTTCGATAGCGCCTTGGTTTTGTTCCACGCATTTGGCGGATATTTTTCCTAATTGATTGACAAATTCTGTGCCTTTCATCGCACCAACCTTTTGACCACATAAGTCATCTGCCCCTTGAGGTGCAAGGTCTGAGTCACCACGCACCAGCAATGAGATGTCGGTCTTGTAATAAGGAATCATATCTATCTGCGCTAAGCGATCTTTAGTGATGTACATTGATGAATACAGCACATCAAACTTGTCCCCTTTTAGCCCAGGAATGAGGTTTGCCCATCTGGTATCTTCCCATTTGGGTGTGATATCACCATTAAGCTCCGCTACTTTGGCCATAATCTCCACATCTACCCCGCCCGGATTGCCCTGCTCATCCAAATACTCATAAGGCGGAAAGGTCATATCAGAGCCTATGGTTAGTACTCGTTTATCAGCACCTGCGCTCTCAGTAGCAGTGGCGCTGCTTTCTTGACTACTGGTAGGTGCTTCACTCGAACAGGCATTTAATACTAAGCCTGCAGCGGCAGAAAGTAATATCATTTTTAATGGCTTCATCGTAGTCATTCCTAGTGGGTTAATGAATTTAAACAACCGTATTAAATGTGTTGGTAACATCTTTATCGCTTAACTCAGTTATACTAAAGACGACCTATTAAAAGCAATTTTGAAAAACCTACCCACTACTACTGCAAATCCTATTTAAAAAAATCTCTTTGTTTTCAATGCACTCTGTATAGTAATAATTTTACATACAGAGGTGATTTATGAATGACTTTAAAAACAACAATCTTAAAAGCGAAGAACAGGCACGCATTGACCTTGCCGCTTGTTTTCGTTGGTTTGCACGCCTAAATATGCATGAAGCGGTTGCCAACCATTTCAGTGCATCCCTATCTGAAGATGGCAGTCAATTTCTGATCAATCCAAAATGGCAACACTTTTCAACCATTAAAGCGAGTGATTTAATCTTGTTAGATACCAATAATCCTGATAATGAGTTATTGGCAAAAATTGACCCGACCGCGTGGGCCATACACAGTCAAATCCATCTATTAAGACCAGATATCAAATGCGTGCTACATTTGCATCCGATTTATACGACTACCATCTCAACGCTAAAAGATCCGACCATTAAACCGATTGATCAAAACACGGCGCGCTATTTTAATCGTGTGAGCTACGATGATTGCTATCAAGGTATGGCTGATAGCAATGCGGAAGGCAAACGACTCGCCAGCTTATTAGGCGAGCATAGTCGTCTGATGATGGGCAATCACGGGGTACTTATCGGCTCGCACAGCATCGGTGTGGCATTTGATGACATGTATACCATTGAGCGCGCCTGCCAAGTTCTCACAACCGCCTATGCGACCAATCAGCCATTACGCCTCATCCTTGATGACGTCGCAGAAAAGACGGCTCAAGATTGGGAGTCTATAGAGGACTTTAGCGAAGCACATTTAGAAGAGATTAAAAGGTTACTGCTGATACAAGAACCTGATTTTATTGAATAATTTTTTTAGTAAAGACTTTGTTTGTCCAGCCTATCCATACTTGTCTGATATAAAAAATACAATGCTAAAGAAAAACCCCTTATATCCATAGATATAAGGGGTTTTTTGGCGACTCTAATTGATATAAAAACTGATCTATGAAAACGAGCCATTACTTTTAATTAATATTTTGTACAAACTGATTAAAGCGCTCGTTGGTACTGTTTCTCAGTACCTCAGGTGATCCTTGCTCAACAATATGACCACCTTCCATAAAGATGACACGGTCGGAAATATCAAAAGCAAAGCTCATTTCGTGGGTGACAATAATCATGGTCAAGCCTTCTTTGGCAAGCTGTTCCATTACTTTTAATACTTCACTGACCAGCTCAGGATCTAAGGCAGACGTTGGTTCATCAAATAAGATAATAGAAGGTTCCATCGCGAGCGCACGGGCAATCGCTACCCGCTGCTGTTGTCCGCCTGAGAGCTGATGCGGGTATTTTTTTGCATGGGCCTTCATACCGACTTTGTCGAGCATCGCAATTGCGGTCAGCTGATTGATGCCTTTGTCATATACCTTATGGTACTGAGGTGCCAGCATGATATTTTCTAAAACAGTCTTATGCGGGAACAAATTAAAATTCTGAAACACCATGCCGATATTTATAATTTGCTCTTTAAAGGGCTTAGATTTATCGGTCAGAACAGTATCTTTTAGAAAAGGATTACCCATCAAATTAACCGTGCCTTTATTAAGTGTCTCCAAGCTATTTAACGTACGAATAAAAGTAGTTTTCCCTGAGCCTGATGGGCCAATAATAGACACCACCTCGCCCCATTTCACGTTAAGATCAATACCCTTTAGTACATGGTGCTCGCCATAGGATTTGTGAATATTAATGGCTTCCAGTGCATAATCGCCTTTTCGCTCTTGGTTTATTTCTTTGTAATTATTCAAAGATTTATTGCTACTGATATTACCAACCAACTCACCTTCTTTCAAAATACCGGGCTTCTTTTGCGTAATATCGATAAACTTTTCAAAGCGTTGAATCAAGAAGCCAAAAACAGTGACAATCAAGATGTAGTAAAACGCGACCGCCAACATGGTTTCAAGCACCAAGAAGTTCTGTGCATACAAACGCTGTCCAACCAATAGAATCTCAGTCAAAGAAATAACCGATACCAGTGAGGTGAGTTTGACGATAACGACAAACTCGTTGCTCAATGTAGGTAAGGCGATTCTTAACGCTTGCGGCACTACAATCAGTCGTTGAATACCCATCGGCTTGATACCCAAGGCCTTGCCCGCCTCTATCTGAGCTTGATGAACTGAGTTGAGACCACCGCGATGAATCTCAGCAATATAGGCGGTCTCACATAAGGTCAATGCAATCAGGCCAGACATGAACGACGAAGATAAAATCACGCTGGTTTGTGGAAACACCTGCGGCATACTGTAAATGAAGATCAAAAGTACCAACAAAGGAATACTGCGGAATAACCAGATATAAGCGCGGCTTAATAACGAAACAGGTTTGATTTTAGATTTTTTGCCCAGTGCCATCACAAAACCTAGGACGATACCCAAAATCCATACCAATACACTAAGTTCAATCACAGTTAAGGTGGCTTGCCAGAAGTTTGTGTCTTTTAGCAAGCTAAAAGTATATGCCCAATCAAATTGCATGATCTGTCCTCTAAAATTCGTTAAGGAGTGAAGCTATAACAACGTCGCAACAAGCTTGTCTAAAAAGTGACTGCAAGCGTTTAATTGACTAATAGCAATGTATTCATTGGGTTTGTGAGCAACCTCGATAGAGCCTGGGCCACAGACCAAAATGGGAGAGTCAAAACATTGTTGGAACAAGCCTGCCTCTGTACCAAAAGAGAGTTTGGTGATGTTGGACTGTGGCAATAACGCTTGGATACTTTTTAATTCTGGCTGCGTTTGGTTGGTCATTAGCCCAGGATACTGATTGATGTCTTGCAGCTCATAACGATAGCTGGCATCTTTTGCCGCAAAATCCTTTAAGATCTGTGTTTGAATCGCGGCAATACTGTCTTCTGCGACATTGCGAATTTCATAATCTAATTGACACAGATTGGGTACGACATTTAACGCGGTACCGCCGTGAATCTTGCCTACATGAATGGTGGAGTAAGGAATGTCATACCCCGTATCCAGATGTCCTTCTTTGGCAACCACTTGCTGACTGTCAATCAAGCTTTGTACAAAGGCACTGGCCGCGTGAATGGCATTGGTATAATTTGGCGCAAGAGCGGAGTGTCCTTCTGTGCCATAAAACTGCACTTGAAACACGGCTTTGCCTTTATGACTGGTAGCCACATCCATCAAGGTCGGCTCCCCTATAATCACCACTCTAGGCGGGATAATTAAGCTGCTCAGTTGCGTTAGGATGTGCCTGACACCCACGCAGCCGATCTCTTCGTCATAGGATAGGCACAGATGCAGCGGATAAGTTAAGGGCATGTCCGCGGCCCTTTTCATTATGACTAGCGCGCAGGCAATAAACCCTTTCATATCGGCGCTGCCACGACCATAAACATTGTTATTTTTTATGACGGCCTCAAAAGGGTTAGTGTCCCAGTCTTGACCATCAACAGGTACCACATCGGTATGGCCTGACAACAACACGCCAGCGCTGTCTTTAGGGCCTGTGCTAATGAATAGATTGGCTTTGTTCTGCGCGTCGTTATAATCAATAGTGATGTCGATATTCTTATGATCTAAATAGTGTTTGACGTAGTCAATCAGTGGTAAATTACTCTTATAAGAGGTGGTATCAAAAGCAATGAGTTGTTCTAATACGGCTAGGCATTCTGAGTGATGTTGCATTTGCCTTCCTTATTCTTTTTGGTTTTTGATATGTGCTTCGGAGAAATATGAGACACTCATGCCAGGTATGTATTGGTTGGAAATAAAAGCTTGGCAGCGACTTGAAAATGCCTGTTGGACATTGGTCAGAGTGGCGTTTTTGGGCGTGGCGATGCCGATTTTCATGGGCCTCATATCACCAGATATTCTAACCATGACCAACTTTTTACCATCGTTAGATAAGTTGCTCTTTGGGCGAACATTTAAGATGGTGTAGCCAATGTTGTTACCCACCATCGAGCGAATCACATCAACATATTTACAGGTGTCGATAATGTTGGGCTTGAGGTTGTTTTTGCGAAACAAAGATAGGAAGTAGTCATTACTGTAGGGCATATCGAGCAGGATCATTGGATATTCGGCCAACTCTTCTAACGTCACCGCCTTGTGCTTGGCCAGCGGGTGCGTCTCAGACAATAAAACGTACGGCGGTAAGTCAGCCAGCGGTGTAAAATTGATGACGTTCTCATCGATATGTAAGTCGTACAGTAAAGCCAGATCTAAAGTGTTTTTTGTGAGCTCTTGCGTTAAATTGTGATGATCGTCAATCACCGCTTCTACATCTACCTGCTTATACAAATTTGCAAATCCATGTATGATTTCAGCGTAAACAAAAGGCGCAAAGGCTGAAAAACAGCCAACTTTGATTTTGCCGCGCATAATGCCTGTGAAGTCAGCCGACATTGAATACAGATCAGAGGATTGTGCCAAAATCACTTTACAGGCGTCTTTGACCTGTTCGCCGATCTCGGTCAACAATAAACCTTTAGCATGTTGGCGAATGAATAGTTGAACATGAAGCTCTTCTTCCATATGCGCAATCGCGGCCGATATCGATGGCGATGAAATATGGATTTTTTCAGACGCGATAATGATGCTGCCACTATCTGCTGTGGTGACGAAATATTCCATCTGGCGTAACGTAATTCGACTTAACACGATAGATCCTTTTATTAAATAGCGGTTTATAAGTCTCCAGGCACGCCGTAACTTGGTGAAATAGTGGGGTTTAGTGCGCGGACGATATAATCGTCTAATTGCGGCTCATAGATATCCCACAATTGCTGCAAGTCTTCTATGGGCGTATCTGACCAATCTACTCGTAAATCGACAATCGGCCACGTGGCCTTGTCTACCACCAGCAAGCCTGCAGAGTGCACGTCCCCTTCTTCACCGCCCGCGTGATAACCTGATACTAAGCTCTCAAGCAATCTGCTGGCAAGAGATCCTTCGCTTTGCTCAAAAGTCATGAGCATCTTTTCAGGAACAGCCGTGCTAGATAGCATATTACCAGCACAGGCAGCACGCTTACCTTGCGCAGTAGCGAACGTCCCTAAGGTATGCTCACCGCTAAACACAAAAGGTACATCGGTCGCGCTAAGTGCCATCAGTTGCCGATACTGAATAAACTCAGTGCTTTTGACCAGCTCATGACCGGCATCAATCGGGGCTAGGTTGTATTGCATCATTTCAATCAGTATTTGCGACAAGTTAGGGTCAGTGATGTTTTGACTGGCGACTACGCCAACGCCTGCTTTGGCACGAATACAGCGGGAGGCCACGGCAGGTGATGAGGAGCTGATCGCTGCACCGAGCTGCCCTGTTCTTTCACATCGCGCAATAATAGAAAATGTCATTATATATCCTTAGTATAATTATGGTTTTAAATTACAGCGGTCGCGTCGATCTCAACCAGCCATTCAGGACGTGCCAGCGCAGAGACTACAATGCCTGTCGATACAGGATGCACACCTTTTAGCCAGCGCCCAACCACCCGATAAACGTCCTCACGGTATCTAGGGTCGATGATATAAATGGTGATTTTGCAGATGTCAGTCAGCTCGCCACCTGCCTCTTTGAGTAGCATGCTGATGTTATGCATGGCTTGCTCGGTTTGGCCTTTGACATCACCCACACATACGCTTTTACTGGTGTCTAAGTCTTGGCCTATTTGCCCGCGTAAAAACACAGTACTGCCTTTTGCGACGACTGCTTGGCACAAGTCGTTATCGATATTTTGCTCAGGGTAAGTTTCTTGGGTATTAAAGGTTCGAATACGGGTATGTTTCATAGATGTCATGGTTGACCTCTTATCAGTCTCAATTTTTCAAGAAGATGGACAGTATGTAATGGTTAAAGGATGTTCTATCGCCTTACAAACAGTATGTCGCAAATCAAATTCAAGGCAAATTAAGATTTCCTTTCCAGTGGTTAGGCTAAGCCATATCAGAGTGATTCGGTTTTTTTGAGGTAGCTATTCAGGACATACGATTGTCATTTTAAATACAGAAAAATTAATATGATCTGGGTGGATGTGACCTTTATAGAGAGTCATATCTTCAAAAAGTAATGATTCAAAATATTAATTTTTATGCAGAGAGAATGGTCATATGTCAATCGATAATAAAAGTGTAGACACACTGGTTGTGGGTTCAGGTCAGGCAGGTATTGCGATGAGTGAGCATTTGGGCCATCTCGGTATTGAGCATGTCGTCTTAGAAAAAAATAGAGTTGCCGAGGCGTGGCGCACGCGTCGATGGGATTCATTGGTCGCCAACGGTCCTTGCTGGCATGATAAATTTCCAAATATGGACTTCCCTCATGATCCAGACAGTTTTGTGCCGCACGGCGAAGTCGCTGAGTATTTTGAAAACTATGCCAAGATGATTGACGCACCGATTGAGACGGGCGTAGAAGTACAAAACATCGTCAAAAATAAGAACAAAAAAGGCTTTAGCGTCACCACCAGTCAAGGCACGCTTTTTGCCAATAATATCGTAGTCGCCACAGGACCGTTTCAAAACCCACTTATTCCTAAAATTGCCCCACAAGACACCAGCCTGTATCAAATACACTCGGATCACTATAAAAATCCCGAGCAGCTGCCTGAGGGCGCGGCACTGATCGTCGGTGCTGGCTCATCAGGAGTGCAAATTGCCTCAGAGCTAAATAGTGCAGGTAGAAAGGTATACTTATCCGTTGGCCCGCATGAGCGTCCGCCGCGCAAATATAGAGACAGAGACAACGTGTGGTGGCTGGGTGTTTTGGGCACATGGCATGAGACCACGCCGCCGCAACGACCGATTAAGGGTTTTGCAGTGAGCGGTATGAATGGCGGACAAAGCGTTGATTTTAGAAAGATGGGTCATGAGGGTATCACTCTAGTTGGCATGACCAAGGCATTTAACGACCATACCGTATCGTTTAACGATGATTTGGTTGATAACATCGTCAGTGCCGAACAAAGCTACTTGGACAATCTTGAAGAAATGGACAGATACATTGAAAATAATGGTCTAGATTTGCCTGAGGAGCCTGAGGCCAAGGTGTTTATGGATATGCCTGAGTGTATGACCATGCCCATCGACGCGCTCGATTTTGACAAAGATAATATTACCAGTATTATCTGGGCATCTGGCTTTGGCTATGATTACCACTGGCTCGATTTTGATATTTTTGCAGACAATGGCGCACCAATACATAACAAAGGTGTCACTAGCGAGCCGGGTATTTATTTTGTCGGGTTGCCTTACTTGTCGGGCAAAGGCTCTAGCTTTATTTGGGGTGTGTGGCATGATGCGAAGCGTATTGCTGAGTATATAGAGATCCAAAGACACTACCAGCGTTATCAATCCTCTAAAAAAACCGAATAATAGTTTTAGAAGAGAGGTCTATATTCTGAGTGATTGTCAGTTTATGCTGAAAAACCAGAAATTATGACGTGAAATAAAAGCTCAATTTGCAGCATTCGCACTGCAGTCATTTGTTAGGTGGTCTTGGCTGTATATGGATGCCGCTCTTCACAGCTGTTGTCGAAGAGCTTTTTGAATTAACTCGCTCAGTCGGGCTCGCTGCTTGCCGACCTCATCAAAGTTATCTGGCGCTAGCCATTGTAAAAATGCCCGATAAAAAGCCGGCCATTCGGCATCGATAACGGAGAACCACAGCGCTCATCGAAACAGGCGCGACTATTTCATTCGACCCTATTGGCGGCGGCAAGCTGTCCAGCGATATTCTAAACTGTATGGAAGCCGCAATTACTCACGATGTAGAAGAATACAGCGTCTATGGGTCAGACACCTTTAAACAAGCCTATATTTATGGTGCCTTAGACCGCGGCCCGATCACCCTAAACCGTAACTTTGGTTTTGCGTGGGGCGTTAATGGATTCTTATTATTTAATGCACTTGGCAAGCTGGGCAGTGAAACGGTGAAAGCAATGCGTAAGCGTGTGGCAGAAGAAATCACCACCACCTTTGCGAGCAGCTATACTCATGAAGTCACGCTAGAAGAAGCACTGCAATTAAAATCAATCGCCGCCTATGGCAAACAAGCGACTGGTGAGAAGTATTTGATTAAGCCTCAAGGCTAATGGTTGTTTGAAGCGTCATTTAGAAGCCGCTTTGTAACAATAGAAAAGCAGATATCGATGATATCTGCTTTTTTTTGCTTAATTGTCATGGCAAGTGATGGGACTTACCTGATAGCTGGAGTTATGCTAATCCTAGCATTCTAGGCAAACGGAAATAAGACTGGTTACCTAAAAGCCATTTTGAATCAACTGTTCGACCTATAAGGTTTTCAATAATCGAACAGCATTTTTTGCCCCTTCCATAAGATCAGGACCTACTCCTGTGGTAACAATGTAGCCCTCATTATGGTTATCGCTAGCAACAGCTGGCATATCAAACATGGAAGCAGGAATACTGTCACCTTTTAATACTAAAGCTTATAGGTGTCTCAGTTAAGAATCCCAACAGTTTAAATGAGGGTTGTTGTACTTAGGATATGTTACACATTAAGGTTCATGAACCATTTATTTTTATCTGCACTATAGGGTGTTGTTTTTACTACGCAATTACCTCTTTTAACTCGTGAACCCAACTTTAGGTACGCATAAGTTAAATAGACAATACCTGATGATAAGCTCATGGAATCATCATTATATGATAAACCCTTATTAAGGTTGGTTGATGATTGATTAATTCTCATACCTACTAACTATTCATAAAGTCATCTTCATCAACATCCTCGTTTGATTGTAGTACAACTCGATATATCTAATGATATTGGTAATAGCGGCAAACCTTGTTTTATAGTCTTGGTAATATACTAGTTCGTTCTTCAATATGCCCCAGAAGCTTTCTATGGGTGCGTTGTCAAAGCAGTTACCTTTAGCGCTCATTGAGCTTGTAAAGTGAGGCTGCTTGATGATCTTATGGTACGCGTGGCTACATACTGGCTGCCTATTTTAGAGTGAACGACTAGCCCTTTACTGGGTCGTTTGTTCTTGATGGCCATGTTCAATACTTTGCATACTAGATCTGCTGTCATGCGTTTGATGATGGCGTAACCGACAAGCTCTTTAATGTATAAGTCTTTAACGCCTGCTAAATACAGCCAACCCTCATTTGTCCAGATATAGGTGATGTCATGGCCTTGCTCGGTGAGTGTTGCATGCAAACGTTCATAACCATAACGTTCTTTACTTTCACTGTGAGCGGCTTTAACTAGTAGCTCACAATGGTTGCGATGTATCTGCTGCTCGCTGATATCGCGACTACTCCAGTCGTAATAGCTTGATGGTTTGACGCTTAACACACGGCACATAGAGACGATACTAAAGACCTGTCTATTAGTTTTTATAAAGGCGTACTTTACTAGCTGTGCTTGGCAAAGTACGCCGTCGCCTCACTCGAGCATAGCTCTCCCCTTGCGTCGGGGCGAAGCAATGCTCCGCTTTATCCCTCCTCATTTAATATCTCTCGCTCTTCTTCAGCAACTTTAAGTTGTCGCTTGAGCTACTTTATTTCTTGAATAGCTGCCATAAGATCAGGTTCATATTGCTGAGTGCTGATAAGCTTGCCTTGATTGGCTTTATTGTGCCAATTAGATAAGGTCTGCATGGCGATGCCAAGCTGCTTTGCGGTCGCTGAGATATTGCCATTATTGTCTGCTATCTTCTTGACTGCCTCGGCTTTAAATTCGTCACAGTAGGTTCTTACTTTCTTGGTCATGATAAACTCCGATTAATACGCTTAGTTTACCAAATTTACCTCTACGGTTTCTTCAGCATAGCTCAAACCATTTTTTAGTAGTCATGGTGTTTAGTCGCACGCCTTCGCCTTTGACGTATATCATCCTAAGCACATATTAGGCATCAGCATCACCTTGATTAGCTTCGCGTTGAACTTGGCTAAAATCAGTAACCATAGCTGACACAGACAGCATCGCTGCTGCTAAAAAAGGATATATTTACGTGTTAAAGAGGTTTTAGGGAGGGTCATAGCAGATTTCTATAGATAGTTTTTTGGAACTTAAACTTATGTATTATTCTCATGATAGCAGAGCTATTTTCGAGCACTCGAACCGATGACTTTTTTTGCATGAAAACCATTTAACGTAACATCTCTAGGAAGAAGCTCAGTCTGCTAGTGAGGACTTGAGTCTTAGGCTATGCATTTATGGATTTATATCAAAAACAGTTTAGGGCGTGTCTTCAATTCAATCGATGGACATCTAAATGGGCTAAAAATGGCTAAATTTTGCCAAACTTCATCAAATAGCTAGGTAATATCCCGATATTAACGGCGCTATTTTCCTTGTTTGACTACAATTTATCTAATTTTTATTACCATTTTTAAAATGAAGACACGCCCTAGTATCTAAAACACTTACCAAACAGTTTTTCCTATCTTACCTCACCTTTACTGATCTTGTGTATAAGTGATAAAATAAAGTCCAAAACGTTATTCGACGTTTGATTTATTTGTTAATTACATAGGTATGTAATGATGGACGTCTAGTTTTAACTGGTCGTCCATCATTGCATGCCAATCTGCTTTTATATAAACAGGTGGTTCCGCTCATGGAAAAATTCATAGCTATTATTATGGCGGTTTTTGCCGCACCTTTGCTTATTGGAGGTACCTACTTACTCTCGTTAGGCGGTAGCGCTTACTATGTTATTGCTGGCATTACGATGCTTGTCACAGCATTCTTGCTATTTAAAAGACATTGGAGCGCCTATGGGCTCTATACTATTTTTATTATAGCGACCCTGGCTTGGGCGCTTTGGGAATCTGGGTTTTATTGGTGGGCACTGGCAACTCGCTTGGGCTTTCCGCTGATATTTGGTTTATTAATGTTATTGCCATGGGTATCTAACAAGATGCAGGGTAATAAAACTCGAGTATCAAAGAGCTCTGATAAAAATTTAGTTGCTAATGGTACATCGAGCTTACATTCCGAAAATCTTATTACAACTCCCTTCAAAGACGCCAAAAATAACTCAAAAAACCCTATTTATTATTGGGGATTGCTGGCTAGTGTGGTTGTGGGCGCACTGATCTCTTTTGGTAGTATGGCTAATAATGCCACCGATAAGTTAGGTGAACTCAATTTAACTGCCAAAGATGGTGCTGATCAAAATTCAACACCTACAAATCTTGGTGTTCCGTTATCAAATGGCGAGCAAACGCCAGAGGGTGAGTGGAGCGCGTATGGTGGTACTGACTATGGGCAGCGCTACTCGCCTCTGACTCAAATCACCACTGATAATGTCAAAGACTTAGAGCTTGCTTGGCAAATTCAAACAGGTGATGTCAAAGGTCCTAATGATATCGGTGAGACCACCTATCAGGCAACTCCTTTAAAGATTGGCAATGCCCTATATATGTGCACTCCACACAACTGGGTATTAGCTTTGGACGCAGACTCTGGTCAAACATTATGGAAGTTTGACCCCAAAGTAGTAAAAAATCTACAACGCCAACATCAAACGTGTCGAGGCGTGTCCTATTATGCAGGTCAAGCTGGTACTGATAGTATTTCTCCAGTTATTAATGATGAGACAAATAGTAATAATGCAGCTGTGACTAACACAACTGTCAAGACCGGCCATACACCAGTTCAGAAAGTAGCTGGTAATACCTTTGAAAACGCGTCTAAGCAATGCGATGCAAAAATATTTATTCCAACTTCCGATGCTAAGTTATATGCACTTGACCCAAATACTGGGCAACGTTGTCAAGATTTTGGTAAAGATGGTGCTTTAGATTTAATGCACAATATGCCATTTAAACAAGCGGGTTATTATTATTCAACGTCGCCTCCGATAGTGGTAGGCAATACGATTGTGGTGGCAGGTGCCGTTAATGATAACTACGACGTCAATTCACCTTCTGGTGTTATTCGTGCGTATGATGTCAATACTGGCGAGCTACTATGGAACTGGGATTCAGGAGATCCTGATAACACAGCGCCTTTCGATGTCAATGATCCAACTCAGATGTACAAAACCAGTTCACCAAACTCATGGGCGATCGCCAGCGCTGATGAAGAACTTGGTTTGGTCTATTTCCCTATGGGCAATCGTGTACCGGATCAATTAGGCAGCTATCGAACCGCAGATGAAGAAAAATATGCGACGTCTGTTGTCGCTTTAGACATTAAAACAGGTAAAGCGCGCTGGGTTCAACAATTTGTTCACCATGATCTTTGGGATATGGACACGCCAGCTCAGCCAAGCTTACTTGACTTAAAAACCAAAGAAGGTGTTCAGCCTGCACTGGTTGTTCCCACCAAACAAGGCGATGTGTATGTATTGAATCGCGCAACAGGCGAGCCAATCGTACCGATCAAAGAACGCGCCGCGCCGCAAGGTTACTTGGTTGCAGGTGAACATGCCGCTCCAACGCAACCTTACTCTGGTTTGAGTTTTGAGCCGCCGATGTTGAAAGAAAAAGACATGTGGGGCGCTAGCCTCATTGATCAGATGATGTGCCGTATTGAGTTTAACCAACTCAATTATGATGGTCGTTATACACCACCATCGACGAATGGCAGTTTGGTCTATCCTGGTAACTTCGGTACCTTTAACTGGGGCGGCCTCGCCGTTGATCCTGAAAATGGCGTAATGTTTGGTATGCCAACTTATTTGGCATTTACATCAAAACTCATTCCTAGAGACAATCTTGGTGAGGGAGAAACCAATACAGGAGAGCAAGGAGTTAATGAAAATAAAGGTGCAGATTACGCGGTAGAGCTGGGACCATTTTTATCACCGTTAGGCATTCCTTGTCAGCAACCACCATGGGGCACAGTAGCGGGTGCTGACCTAGCAACCGGTGAGATTGCCTATCAACGTAGAAACGGTACCGTGCAAGATTTGTCCCCTATTCCATTGAAGTTTGAGCTGGGTGTTCCTGGTATTGGCGGACCCATCATCACAAAAGGAGGCGTAGCATTTTTGTCAGCGGCTACTGAAAACAACTTCCGCGCCTATGATTTAAAAAATGGCGATGTATTGTGGAATGTTCGTATTCCAGCAGGTGGCCAAGCGACGCCTATGACTTATCTAAATTCTAAAGGTGAGCAGATGGTCGTATTGGTAGCTGGTGGACATGGTTCAGTTGGTACTACTATTGGGGATTATGTTATGGCTTATAAACTTGCTGACAAAGCCAAGTAACATCATACCTGTTTAATGAAGCGGTAATGATTTGATTCATTGCCGTTTTATTACTAAGGCATATATCCAATTTACCTTACAATGAACAGTGGTATATGCCAAGATAAGTATAGTTTGATTACTACTGTTAGACTGCGTAACTAAAATGTTTCCCGTCTTTTTACAGATTTGACAGCAGGGGCTAGATTAGAATACCATTAAAGATTCTTTTTACTAATCTTACTTATTAGCTAGTGAGATCTTTCCGGAGTAATCCTATGCAATGGACTAAACCAGCTTTTCAAGATATCCGTATCGGTTTCGAAGTCACTATGTATTTTGAAGCGCGTTAAAATTTACTAGACTTAAATACATTAAAAGCCCTAGATGATTAGGGCTTTTATTTTTTTGGAAATATTGATTTATGTATATTCACGTTTTAGGCTCAGCGGCTGGTGGTGGTTTTCCACAGTGGAATTGCAATTGCTATAATTGTCATGGTGTTCGTCAAGGCACAATTGAAGCAAAGACCCGCACCCAGTCTTCGATAGCCATATCAGAGAATGGCATAGATTGGATTTTATTCAACGCGTCACCTGATATTCGTCAGCAATTATTTGAATTTAAGGCGGCACAGCCAGCACGTAACCTGAGAGATACAGGCATCACGAATGTGGTTTTGATGGACAGTCAGCTTGACCATACGACTGGGCTATTGACCCTGCGAGAAGGGTGTCCGATTCCTGTTTGGTGTACTGAGATGGTCTACCAAGATCTCACGACAGGGTTTCCTATTTTCAATATGTTGAAACACTGGAATGGTGGCCTGCAATATCACCAAATTGATCCGAAACAGACCTTTAATATTGAAGGTTTTAGCAATTTAGAATTGACGCCTTTGGTGATTAGAAGCTCGGCACCACCCTACTCGCCACATCGTAATAACCCCCATGATGGCGATAATATTGCGCTGATTGTAAAAGACTTAAAAACGCAAAAACAACTCTTTTACGCGCCAGGTTTGGGCAAAATTGACGATGATATTATGCAGATTATGGAAGCCTCTGATTGTGTGATGATTGATGGCACTTTATGGACTGACAGTGAGATGCAAGAATGCGGTGTCGGTACAAAAACAGGCCAAGACATGGGGCATTTACACATTAGTGGTGAAGATGGATCACTGCACTATTTAGATCAGCTCAAAAACATTCGTAAGGTATTGATCCACATTAATAACACCAACCCAATATTGAATGAACAATCTGAACAGGCTGCAACATTGAAACAACACGGTGTTGAAGTGGCGTTTGATGGTATGCAGATTGAATTGTAAGGCGACAGCAAAATGAAGATAATGCAAGAAGAAAAAATAGCCCTAAGCGTAGAGGCCTTTGAACAAGCGATTATGGCTAAAGGTCAGTATTACCATATTTACCACCCTTTTCATATCATGATGCATGAAGGACAAGCGACTCAACAGCAGATTCAAGCGTGGGTCGCCAACAGATTCTATTATCAAATCAATATTCCCTTGAAAGATGCGGCAATCATGGCGAATTGCCCCGATCAGCGGGTGCGTCAAGAGTGGATTCAGCGCATGATTGATCAAGATGGCGTGTATCCTGATGGTGGCGGTCGTGAAGCATGGTTGAGTCTGGCAGAAGCGGTTGGTCTTAGCCGCGAACAAGTGATTTCTGAAGAATTGGTGTTGCCGGGTGTACGTTTTGCAGTCGATGCTTATGTAAATTTTGCGCGTCGTACCTCATGGCGAGAAGCAGCCAGCAGCTCACTGACAGAGCTTTTTGCCCCGCAGATTCATCAATCGCGCTTAGAGTCTTGGCCAAAACATTATCCTTGGATTAAAGAGCAAGGTTATACCTATTTTCGCTCGCGCTTAAGTCAGGCCCGCCGCGATGTTGAGCATGGCCTAACCATTACGCTCGACTCATTCAAAACAGTTGAACAACAAGAGCGTATGCTAGAGATTCTACAATTTAAACTGGATATTTTGTGGACCATTTTGGATTCTTTGAGCTTGGCCTATGTCCATAAACAAGCCCCTTACCAAAGCGTCACTGATGATAATGTCTGGCATAAAGGTTTGTTCAAATGAGTTTACCTGAACTAGATCACTCTATCGTCCCAGTATGGCGTCATGGTTATCGCTTTCAGTTTGAGCCTGCACAGAACGCTTATGTGTTGCTGTACCCTGAAGGGATGATCAAATTAAATGAGAGTGCCAGCATCATCGGTCAACACATTGATGGTCAAGCGTCCATTGCTGATATTATTAAAAAGGTGAAGGCTATGTTTGGTGATATACCTGAAATCGAGCAAGACATTATCGAATATATGTTGGTGGCTCAACGTGAACATTGGATTGATTTAGTATGACTGCGCCAGTAGGACTGCCATTATGGCTATTGGCTGAGCTTACCTATCGCTGCCCATTACAATGCCCTTATTGCTCTAATCCTGTTGATTATGCTCAGTATAAGCAGGAACTGACAACGCAAGAATGGTTCGATGTTCTTGATCAGGCGCGGCAAATGGGCACGGTGCAGCTCGGCTTTTCTGGCGGTGAACCACTCGTTCGTCAAGATTTAGAACAATTGGTCGCTTATGCTCATAACAAAGGTTTTTACACCAATTTAATCACATCAGGCATGGGATTGAACGAATCTCGGATTGCTCGATTAAAAGAGGCTGGCCTTGACCACATTCAGATCAGTTTCCAAGCCAGTGATCCAACGGTTAACAATGCATTGGCTGGCTCAAAACATGCCTTTGAACAAAAGTATGAGATGTCACGTCTGGTCAAGCAGTACAACTATCCTATGGTGCTCAACTTTGTCATTCATCGGCAGAATATTGATCAGATTGATCAGATTATTGAGCTGTGCTTAGAGCTGGAAGCCGATACCGTTGAACTGGCCATTTGTCAGTTTTATGGTTGGGCATTTGAGAATATCGAAGGCTTACTACCAACCAAAGCGCAAGTGGTTCGAGCCGAGCGTATTACCAATGAGCACCGCAAGAAAATTGAAAAACGTGGCATCAAATGTAAACTCATTTTTGTCGTTCCTGATTATTACGAAGAACGTCCTAAACCCTGTATGGATGGTTGGGGTAAGATTTTCTTGACTGTGGCACCGGACGGCACAGCCCTACCTTGCCATGCCGCCAGACAATTACCAATACAGTTCCCTAACGTACGCAACACCCAACTTGCAGATATTTGGTATGAGTCTGCGAGCTTTAATCAGTTTCGCGGTGACGATTGGATGCCTGACATGTGCCAAAGCTGCCCAGATAAAGAGCGGGATTACAGCGGCTGTCGTTGCCAAGCGTTTATGCTGACTGGGGATGCCAAAAATGCCGATCCTGTGTGTGGCAAATCACCTTATCATTATCTGATCGAGGAAGCGCGTATAAACAGTGAAACGCCAGTTTCCTTTGAAGAGTTACGCTTTAGGAACCCTAAAAACTCAAAGCTATTGAGTCAAGAGCAATTAATTCCTACTCGTACGGTAATGGATGAATAATGAATGCTCAGCCTGTGATATTTGATGGACATAACGACCTATTGACCCGACTGTGGCTGAGTGCAACCGCAGATCCTGTGCATGATTTCATTTATGGTACGCTACCAGGACATTTGGATTTACAACGTTGTCAGAAAGCGGGATGGATGGGCGGCTTATTTTCTATTTTCCTGCCGCCCTACGCTTATGTTAAAAAAAACCATCCTGACAAGTTATCAAATCTCTCAGGCTTAGATTTTGAGCCGCAAAAAATCGTGGATATTTGCTGTGCACAGTTGGCACTTGTGCAACAATTACAGGCGCGATCAGACGGTCAGATTCAGATTTGTAAGTCTTTAGCGCAAATTCAAGCCTGTCAGCAGAATCAGCAATTAGCCATCATCCTTCATTTGGAAGGTGCTGAGTTTTTAGCCATTAAACCTGAGTTATTGGATGTTTTTTATGATGCAGGTCTTAGAAGTATAGGGCCACTCTGGAATAGAAAAAGCCTCTTTGGTGATGGCTTAAATGCCTCCTTTCCTCATTCTCCCGATACAGGATCTGGTCTCACGGATCAAGGTAAAGACCTCATTCTAAAGTGTCGTGAAAAACATATGCTAATCGATGTGTCGCATATGAATGAGCGTGCTTTTTGGGATACGTTAGAGATTATTGATCAGCCCATTGTCGCGACACACTCTAATGCACACGCGTTATGTCAGCAAGCAAGGAATTTGACTGACCAGCAACTGGCTGCCATTAAACAAAGCGGTGGTATGGTTGGGGTGAACTTTGATGTTGCATTTCTTCGTGCTGACGGTCAACGCAACACGCAAACTTCAGTTGATGTGATTGTCGATCATCTTGATTATCTAGTTGACCATTTAGGCGAAGATCACGTCGGTTTTGGCTCTGATTTTGATGGTTGTCTATTGCCAGATGAGTTATCTGATATCAGTCAAATCTCTATGCTGATTGAGCACATGCAACAACGACATTTCTCCGATCCACTCATTGAAAAGATTACGTCAAAGAATTGGTTCACTGTGCTGGATAGGATATGGCAGTGATAATCGAGCTTTTTGAGAGGCAATATTTTTTTCTAACATCTTGTCTCAATTGCTGCCTAATTAATAGACTGTAGTGGCATAATCAAGCATCTGTTTCACCAAGTTACATACGGGTCGTCTCGATAGCTGGTAGCTGACTGACCCCTACCGTCAAATCCGTATAAAAAAATTCGGGAGATTTTAGTTAGGGAGCCTGACGATAGAAACCCACCCACATCTAAATTAGTTGACCCTTACACCTTTTCAACCTTCTTAATTTAATTAAAGGAAGTCAATGTATTTAGGTCATAAGTTAGATATCTGAACGTAATTCTCTATTAATTAACCCGTATTG